>JANYBI010000646.1 GCA_025360875.1 Lentisphaerota bacterium | reverse complement strand
CAAGAAGGCCATAGACAACTTCGGCAAGAGGGATCCTGCGAAAGTCGCAATTCCGCAATATAAGAATCCCCTTGTCGCCGGTTTCAGCGTTGAAGCCATCCGCTACATGCTCGGAGGAACTTTCCGTGGTTCCTTCCGTCCTCTCAACGACGCGATAATTTCGGGCCGGATAAGAGGAGTAGCTGGAATCGTAGGATGCAACAACGTGAAATCGACAAGCGATGTCTATACTAATGTTCTCGCTGCTGAACTCATAAAGAATAATATCCTTGTCCTGCAGACAGGATGTTCTGCGCAATGTTCAGGAAAAGCCGGATGCCTTACACCGGAAACCGCCCTCCAGTTCGCGGGACAGGGCCTGCGCGAAGTCTGCGAGACGGTCGGAATTCCGCCAATGCTCCATATGGGAAGCTGTGTTGACAATGTGAGAATACTGGAAGCTGCGACTGAAATTGTCAAGGAAGGCGGACTTGGCGACGACATGTCAAAGCTTCCCGCCGTTGGCATCGCCCCTGAATGGATGAGTGAAAAAGCTGTAGCCATCGGCTGTTATTTTGTGGCATCGGGCGTTGATGTTGTCCTCGGGGTTCCATTCCATATATCGGGATCTGCAAATGTGACGAAATATCTTGAACAGGAAGCCAGGGAGATGTTCGGTGGCGCCTTTGTGACAATAGAGGATCCGATCGAAGCGTCAAAATGGGTCATTAAAACTATTGAAGAAGCACGCGAAAATCTCGGTATCAACAAGAAGGCCGAGCGTAAACTGCTTGACATGAAAGATAGGAGAACAACCAATGTCTAAGATAATCTGCGGAAGCGCAATTGACGGGGCCATCGAATGGGTGGCGAAAGCCGAGGCCATTTTGGCCAAGGCCATAAAGGAAAAGGGTGAAGCGAGCCCGGTCGCATTCCCGAACACGGCCTATTTTCTGCCTGTGATCTATTCGTTCACCGGCGAGAAGATGGAGAAGCTGTCGGACCTGAGAAGGATAATGCAGAGGGCGAAGAGCCTCCTGCCGGCGCGTCCGACCGACAAGACTTGGCTGCCATATCTCGGCAGCGCCCTAGATGCCGGGATAGCCGCCCTCTTCGCATGCGAAGTGATAGAAGCCTGCAAATATCTGATTGGCCCGAATCCTATCGATGGAATATGGCTCGGTGCCGCAAATGATGTAATAATGCGCGAACGCGGCATCGAGTTCGTCGACGGAACTGCTCCAGGATTCGCCGCTATCACAGGAGCCGCCCCGACCAACAAGATAGCCGTCAAGATCGCGAAGGAACTCCAGGAGAAAAATCTCTATGTGTTCATGGCGGGATGCACCAATGGGAAGCAGTTCGCCGAACAGCTCGCCGAAGAAGGTGTCCAGCTTGGCTGGGAGACCCGCCTGGTTCCGTTCGGACGCGATGTTTCAGCTCTGATCTACGCGCTTGGATTTGCGAACCGCGCAGCCCTTTCTTTCGGTGGCGTCAAGGCCGGCGACTTCAGGGCGAACCTCAGATATAACAAGGACCGTATCTTCGCGTTCGTGCTCGCGCTGGGCGAAGTTACATCCGACAAGTATGCGGCCGCCGCAGGCGCTATCAACTACGGGTTCCCTGTCATCGCCGATACCGGCATTCCGGAAATCCTTCCGACAGGAGTCTGCACATACGAACATGTAGTTTCAAATGTGCCTTATGAGTCGATGGTTGAAAAGGCGCTTGAAGTCAGAGGCTGCAAGATCAAGATCACTAAAGTCCCGATTCCCGTCCCGTACGGCGCTGCATTCGAGGGCGAACGCATCCGCAAGGCCGATGTCCACGTCGAGTTCGGCGGAAACAAGACGCCTGCATTCGAATTTGTCACGTCTGTCGATCTTGAAAGCATCAATGACGGCGAGATCGAGATCATCGGTCCCGACATCGACAAGGTCAAGGAAGGCGAAGCTATTCCCCTTGGAATATGGGTCGAAGTAGCCGGACGCAAGATGCAGTCCGATTTCGAGCCGATCCTCGAACGCCAGATCCATCATCTGGTCAACGGCGCCGAGGGAATATGGCACATGGGGCAGCGCGACATCATCTGGACGCGCGTCTCGAAGGCGGGCTTCGCAAAAGGCCTGCGCCTGCGCCACTACGGCGAGATCCTACACGCAAAACTCCTTTCTGAGTATCCTGCAATCGTCGACAAGGTCAAGGTGACCCTCGTCACCGATCTCAAGGAAGTGGAGAAGCGCCTGGCTGTAGCAAGGAAAGTATATGACGAACGCAACCGCCGTCTTGAATCGATGACCGACGAGTCGGTCGAGATATTCTATTCCTGCCTGCTCTGCCAGTCTTTCGCACCGAACCATGTCTGCATAATCACGCCTGAACGTCTCGGACTCTGTGGTGCATACAACTGGCTCGATGGAAAAGCCGCATACGAGATCGATGAGACCGGTCCGAACCAGCCGGTGAAGAAAGGCGAATGCCTTGATCCTGTGAAGGGTGTATGGAAAGGCATCAACGATTACGTTTTCACAGGCAGTCATAAGGCGGTCGATTCCTTCTGCGCATATTCGATAATGGACAAGCCGATGACGAGCTGCGGATGTTTCGAAGCCATCTGCGCTTATCTGCCGGAATGCAACGGCATCATGGTGGTCAACCGAGAGTTCCAGGGGGAAACCCCCGTGGGAATGACATTCTCCACTCTTGCCGGAAACGTCGGCGGCGGACAACAGACACCCGGATTCATGGGTTGCGGAAAAGTCTTCCTCACTTCGAGGAAGTTCCTCTTTGCCGAGGGCGGATTCAGAAGACTTGTATGGATGCCGAAGGAGCTCAAACAGCTCCTGGCGGCTGACCTCAAGCTCCGTTTCGGTGAACAGGGCGTTCCGGATCTCCTCGACCAAATCGCTGACGAGACGGTCGCGACCGAAGCCGGCGATGTCAGAAAATATCTTGAAAAAGTCGGACATCCTGCAATAAAGATGGAAGACATGGCGAATTTCGCACATTCAGACGCGCCGGATGAAAAGACGGAGGAAATTGAAAAGATAGATGCTCCTGTTGTTTCCGAAAAGAAGGAATCCGCTTCTGCGTCCAAAGAGGAGTCTGGCGCGAAACTCACTCCAGACATGATCAATGAGCTCAAACAGCAGATCTCAAAGGAGATTTCCGAACAGCTTAAGTCCTCTGTCGGCAGGGAAATAGTCAAGGACATCATCGCGACGCTGAGTGAAAAATATCTTGGTGAAAAAATTTCATCAGCGACAGCTCCTGCTGCCAGGACTGGTGAAATTCTTATTGAAAAGAAGCCAGTCGGCCCGTCGCCAGCGGAGAGACTCGCGTCCCTCAAGACCTTCAAGCTGAAGAAAGACAAATGCGAAGTGCCTGTCTGGACTGTCAAGCTTGGTGCGACGAAGAAGGAAGGCGGAACAAGAGGCAGGACTTACTCAGTCGGTGGTTCGTCATGCATGCCATTCCATTTCTGGGAAGGCGACATGCCGAACAGGCCGCTTGTGGCGATGGAAGTCTTCGATGTCGTCAACGAAAAATATCCTGACGTGCTGAGGAAGTTCTATGGAGATCTTCTTGCGAATCCCGCAAAGATGGCAAAGGCGTGCGTTGAGAAATATGGCGCAGACCTCATCAGCATCCGTCTCGAAGGAACGCATCCTGAGAAAGGTAACCGTTCCCCTGACGAATCGGTGAAGCTTGTCAAGTCCGTTCTTGAAGCGGTCGATGTGCCGCTCATCATTACCGGACACAACAATTTCGACAAGAACAACGAGGTGATGAAGGCAGTCGCGCAGGCGTGTGCCGGCGAGAACCTTCTCCTTAACTGGGTAGAGCAGAACAACTACCGCACGATCGCCGGAGCCGCCATCGGCTACCAGCATTCTCTTGTGTCGCAGTCGCCGATCGATGTGAACATCGGCAAGCAGCTTAACATCCTCCTCACGAACATGGATGTCAAGCTGGGGCAGATCGTCATGGATCCCATGACGGGTTCAGTGGGTTATGGAATCGAATACACCTATTCCGTGATGGAACGTGTGAGATACACCGGAATCACCGGTGACAAGATGCTCGCGGGCCCGATGATCGTCTCACCCGGACAGGAATGCGCAAAGGTCAAGGAAGTCAAGGCTGATGAAAAGGCCTTCCCGGCATGGGGCGATCTCACGAAACGCGCCGCGCTATGGGAATACACGACTTCGGCGAACCTGCTCTATTCCGGTGCCGACATCCTGATCATGTACAATCCGGAATCGGCAATGGCGATCAGGAAACTAATAACGAAGTTGATGAGCAAATGATTTCGCACAAAGGCACGGAGACACGAAGTTTATAATGAATTAAATCAAATTTAACTTTGAGACTTTGTGGCTTAGTGAGAGAATAATTTATAATTCAGGAGGAATTGACATGGCACTTACAGGTTTACAGATACAGAAGCTTCTGCCCAAGACGAACTGCAAGGAATGCGGTTCGAACACATGTCTTGCTTTCGCGATGAAGCTTCTGTATCTGTAAACCTGTAAGTGCCATGTCAATTCCTCCTGAATTATAAATTATTCTCTCACTAAGCCACAAAGTCTCA
>JANYBI010000278.1 GCA_025360875.1 Lentisphaerota bacterium | reverse complement strand
CTATTTTGCGTCCGTCGCAAAATAGGTGTATTTGTTCCTGGCCTGCGATTCTCCGGCAAACGCCGCCATCAGGTTCTTCTCGGTCTTGCTGCCTTTTAACTCTGCCATGACATACCCTCCTGTAGTTGGAAATTATCCGTTGATGCATGAAGATACAGTCGGTCTGCCGGATTTTCAACGGAACCGCAATCAAAACTAAAAGCATGAAGATTTGGCCACGGACTTACACGGACAAGACACAGACCAGGACTTGCTGTGAATTTGATTTGGGCAAATAAAATTCACAGCAATATTCCCGTGTAACCTTGGAAACATTAATTTTTTCTGTGTAATCTGTGTGTTCTGTGGTTTGCAATCTTCTTGTCTTTCGCATTCTGCGCACCATTTTTCCGAGACGTATATGGCACCTGTGGGACAGACATCCACGCATTTGAAGCACATCAGGCATTCTTTCGGGTCGATCCTGCCTTCGTCTACCGCCTCGATTTCACATGCGTAGGTGCATTTGCCGCAATGCGTGCACTTGTTCCTGTCGAACACGAGTTTTCTTGCGCTGTGCCTGGCGGCCCATGCGATTGCAACTTTCCATGGACACAGGTATCGGCACCAGACGCGCGGGACTGCGAGCGCAGCCAGTATCACCATGACCGTCGCCAGGAACGATGCCGGATCATAGACTTTTGCGAATCCCAGATGCACCGGGGAGGTGATCCTTATGCTCATCAGCGCGGCCGCGACGATGATCCAGAATGAAAGCACTTTCAGCTTCCTCAGCCTGCCGTCCCATTCCTTCTGTCTCCAGACAAGGATGAAAAGAAGCAGAATCAGGACTTCAGACCAGTATATGTTGGAATCTTCAATGAAGAACGACCTCGTCACGCTGAGCCGCCACATCCATACAAGGAAGATCAGGAGCACGGCGGAGGACGCTCCGAACATCCACCATGAGAATGGGAAACCCTTTTTCTTCCGGGCAGTCCACCACTTCCTCGTGAATATGCTGATGAATTCCTGCAGTGAGCCGGTAGGGCAGATCCATCCGCAGAATGTCGCTCCGAATATCATTGATGTGGCCAGGATTGTCAGGGGAACCGACAGATAATACAGCGCGACGATGTTCTCCCGTCCTATTTCGTTGAGCCCGCGATGGAAATTCCTTATCATGCCGAAAACGCCGAGACATGTGAATACCACGAAGATGAAGATGATTATCCCGGCAATCTGGTTGAGGTGGCGGAAAGTCTGCCGCCGCCGGGATGACACAATCACAGGCACTACTGCCAGAAGTCCCAGAGCGAGAATAGTCAGGAGTTCCACGTAGCTGCCCTGCAGGCCGAGCATTCCCTTCTCAACGATCTTGATGTTGCCGAAAAAGTCGGCGGACAAGTTTTCCAGATAGTCCAGCAGCTGATTCAAATTCATGTTGGCACCGGATTATTTGTTCAGCTTGTTCTTGAGGTTGTTCAGATAATCTGGCGGGATTTTGTAATTCAGCTCATTGGCCTTTAGCAGCATTTTCCAGGATTCGTCGTATCTGTCCTGATGGTAAAGACAGACCGACAAGTTGAAGTATGTGACTCCCTTTGGTGAGATCTTTCCGGCATTTATGAAAATTTCCTCGGCCATTTTCAGGAGCTTCTCCTTTTCAGTTTTGTCTTCAAGACGGCATGCTTTGTCCATATAGGCCTTGGCGAGAGATCCCATTATCAAGGCGTTTCCGGTGTCAAGGGATTGTGCTTTTTCAAGAAACTTTATTGATTTGTCTATGGACCCCATCCGTTTTACCGGATCAGCTATGTCCTCGGCCTCAATGCCCACGACAATCCCCATCCCCCAGTATGCCTTGGGATTGTCGGAATCCAGCATCCACGCACGGTTGAAGAATTTCATGGCGTTCCTGAGATCCTTCTGGTTGTAGAGGCAGTCCCATCCCTCTTCTGCGGCCTTTTTGCTTGCCGAAGGCCTCTTCTCCTGGTAGGGCTCCCGTTCACCGCCGTACATGGGGAGTTCATTTATGGGGTCGGCATCTTCAGGAATTGTGAACGACTTGCAGCCCGGAAGCAATATCAGGGCAAGCATTGAACTGCAAATTATGGTTTTTTTAAGCATTTTATCCATCCTGAATCCGGAAACGCCACAAGGTCCGGCACAGAGTGAGGGGAACTTATTTCAATATTTTGATTATATGCCTGGCAAGGTGTTCGTCAATTTCATTGTGCCTTGGTATCGGTTGTCTTTTGCCAGTTTTTGGATTCATGTAAAGATCATGTTTCCCACCGTGCCTGACAAGAACGCATCCTGCTTCATTTATCTTTTTAACTAATTCTTTTCGCTTCATACTGTTAGGGCAAGTTCTTTGATTTGGTGTTCTTCAGGGACTTCGTCCATTGTCATAAGCAGATAAGCATCCCTTAAGTTTTCCTCCAGTTCTTCAAGAGTCTCTCCCTGTGTCATTATTTCCGGATGTTCAAGTAGCTTGCCAACCCAGAATTTCTTCCCCTTCCAGTAGATCATTTTCATTTTTGTTTTCATGTCAGCCTTGCACCTTTGTTTTATCCGGGAATATAGCAACGTATTTGAATCTTTCAATGCAGGGGACGCCCAGCTGAACTCAAACGATTTGTTCGGCGCAGCCTTGTCGTTTATATAGTGCCTGACCGAAAACGTAATATTTTCAAAAAGCACAGTACACAATAGCCCGGATTTATCGATATACTCTGTCGTCAACGCTTTCACTTTGGGAAAAAGTTGATAAATCTGATAAAATCATCTTCTAGTAGTATT
>JANYBI010000254.1 GCA_025360875.1 Lentisphaerota bacterium | reverse complement strand
TCACCATGCTCGGGCTCGAGGTCGAGGGCGTGCGGAAGCTCGGCGGCGAATTCGGCGGCATCGTCGTCGCCCAGGTGCTGACGCGGGACAAACATCCGAACGCCGACAAGCTTTCCGTATGCCGGGTATCGACAGGGAAAGAGGAACTCCAGATAGTCTGTGGCGCCCCCAACTGCGCCACCGGACAGAAAGTCCCGCTCGCGACAATCGGGACGGTCTTCGTCGACAAGGAGACCGGCAAGGAATTCAATATCAAGCCGGCCAAGCTCCGCGGAGTCGAATCCTCAGGCATGATATGCAGCGAGAAAGAGCTTGGACTCAGCGAACAGGGCTCCGGCATAATGGTTCTTCCTGCAGACGCCCAGATCGGCATATCATTTAATGAATATATGAAGGCCGACACTGTCTATGACCTTGAGATAACTCCTAACAGGCCCGATCTCCTCTCGCATGTCGGTATCGCCAGGGAAATCGCCGCATTGTCAGGCGCCAAACTTAAATACCCATACCAGACTGTCAACTCAACAGTAAAAATTGCCCCCGATACGGTTGAGATACGTGACGCTGAACTCTGTCCGAGATATTCCGCCAGGATAATCAGGAACGTAAAGGTCGCTGAAAGTCCCGACTGGCTGAAGCAGCGTCTGAAAAGCGTCGGGCTCCGTCCGATCAACAATATCGTCGACATTACGAACTTCGTGCTTCTCGAACTCGGACATCCGCTTCATGCGTTCGATCTGGCTTTGCTCGAAGGCGGCAGGATCGTTGTCCGTCGCGCCACCGATGGCGAGAAGATCATCGCCCTCGATGGAAAAGAATATAAGCTCTGCAAGGACAACCTTGTGATCTGCGATGTTCGCAAACCTGTGGCCCTGGCGGGAATCATGGGCGGAGAACATAGCGGTGTCATTGAAACGACAAAGGATGTCCTCCTTGAAAGCGCATATTTCAAGCCCTCCAACATCCGTTCGTCCTCGAGGACTCTCGGACTCTCATCAGACTCCTCATACAGGTTCGAACGCGGCGTTGATTTTGAAATGGTGCTGAAAGCCAGCGACAGGGCTGTGGCGCTGATCCTCGAACTTGCCGGAGGCGAACCATCTGAAATCCTCGATGTATGCCTGTCGTGCCCTGAGATTAAACCCGTAACCTGCAGGTTCGAGAAGATCCGCAGGATACTCGGGGTCAAAATATCGGACAATGAGATAGCTGAAATATTCAGGAAACTTGACCTCGGGGTTTCGGATATTACCGCCGATTCGTGCAAGGTCACGCCGTCGTCATTCAGGTCCGATCTCAGGGAAGAGGCCGATCTGGCGGAGGAAGTCGCAAGGATATACGGACTCGACAAGATTCCTATGGATTCAGTTTCAGCCATACCCGGTGGATCATTCAAGAAAGATGCGTATGCCGTCCTCGAGGATGCCAGGAACCAGCTGGTCGCACTGGGCCTTGACGAAGTGATGAACTACAGCTATGCCGACGAAAAGGCGGCTCTGGCAGATTCCAGATACGGCAAGGAGCATCTGCTGTCGATGAGCAATCCGATCAGCCATGAGTCCGCGTTCATGAGACCGTCGCTGCTCTCGGGGATTCTCCGCACCGTCGAGCATAACATATCAAGGAGGAATACGGATCTCTCGGTTTTCGAGATTGGCAAGACATACTGTGGCAACTCGAAAAAAGACGAGGAGAGGATTGAATGCTGTATCGCGCTGACCGGCAGGAAACATCCGGAAAGATTCTCCTCCGAAAAAGGCGAACTCTATGATTTCTATGATCTCAAAGGCATCCTGGAATCGCTTATGGAACATAGGAAGATAATGAATTGCGAAATTCGCAGGTGCGGACCGCAGCAGTCCGGCAACTTCGTAGAATCGCTCTGCGCGGAGCTGCTTGTAGGCGGACAGCCTGTCGCTGTCTTCGGGGAGATTTTGGAAAGACTGACAAAAGGCATGAGGATACAGCACCCGCTGTTTGTCGCCCTTGTGGACATGGACAAGATCATTGCAAGGCCGGCTCCCAAAATTCAGTATTCGCCGATCTCGCAGTTCCCATCGGTCACCCGTGATGTCGCGATGGTCATGCCGGACAATATTGAGCATGCGCAGATCATGAAGTTCATAAAATCCCTCGGGATTCCGAATCTCGAGAAGGTGGAGATATTCGACGAGTTCCGCGACGAGCACATCGGTGCCGGCAAGAGAAGCCTGGCCTATACCCTGACATTCAGGAGCCAGGACAGGACGCTGACAGATTCCGAAGTCAACGCCTCGCACGAGAATGTCCGCGAGAAACTGAAGGCCGAACTCAATGCCGAACTGAGGTAAGCCAATTTCAAAATATTGCTCTGTGTAATCTGTGTGTTCTGTGGTTTAAAAAGGATATAAATGACAAATAATCTCATAAGAAATTTCTCGATCATAGCCCATATCGACCATGGGAAATCGACGCTTGCCGACAGGCTTCTCGAGCTTACGGGTACGATCTCCAAGAGGGAACTCCAGGCGCAGGTGCTAGATGGCATGGATCTGGAAAGGGAACGCGGCATAACGATCAAGTCCCATCCGGTCAGGATGCATTACCAGGCTGACGACGGCAATACATACGAGCTCAATCTGATTGACACTCCCGGGCATGTCGATTTCACCTACGAGGTGAGCAGATCGCTCGCGGCCTGCGAAGGTGCCGTTCTTGTCATTGATGCGACCCAGGGAGTACAGGCGCAGACCGTGGCCAACGTCAATCTGGCGCACAGGCAGAAGCTTGTCATTATTCCCGTGATAAATAAAATCGATCTTCCGGCTTCCGATCCGGAGCTCTGCATGGAGCAGATGGAGGAGATACTTGCGATTCCCAGGGATGAAGTCCTGCTTGTCAGCGCCAAGGAGGGGCTTGGGATAAAGGAGCTTCTCGAGCGTGTCGTACGGAATGTTCCGCCGCCGACCATTCCCAACGATGATGCTCTCAGCGCCCTTATTTTCGATTCCACTTATGATGCATACCGCGGGGTTGTGAATTATGTGAGGGTTGTGAGCGGTTCCCTGTGCCGCGGACAGAAGATCCGCCTCTTCAGCACCTCGCTCGAAAGCGAAATTAAGGAAGTCGGATGCTTTACGCCTGTGATGAAACCGACGGAGACGCTTTCCGCCGGATCTGTAGGATACATAATACCGAATATCAGGAGCCCGGCGGACACGAAGATAGGCGATACGATAACTGAGAACAGGAAACCATGCCATAAGGCGTTGCCGGGTTTCAAGGAAATCCAGCCTATGGTCTTCAGCGGGATTTATCCGATCGACACTGCCGACTATGAACAGCTCAAGGCGAGTGTGGCGAAACTGCAGCTGAATGATTCCGCCTTCACTTACCAGGCCGAGACTTCGGCGGCCCTCGGATTCGGATTCAGATGCGGGTTCCTGGGCCTCCTGCACATGGAGATCATCCAGGAGCGCCTGCGCCGGGAATACGACATGGACATAATCGCCACCTATCCCAGCGTCATCTACAATGTCTATATGGCCGATGGCAGCATGAAGATGATAGACAATCCGGTACATCTTCCGGATCCAAGCATGATCGAAAGGATTGAAGAACCTATAATCACCGCGAAGATCATGGCGCCAAACAACTTCATCGGAGATATCATGGCGCTTATCATGAGCAAGCGCGGACTGTGCACGAGAACTGATTCCGTGGATTCGCGCCACGTGATCCTCACGGCCGAACTCCCGATGAACGAGATCCTTGTAGATTTCCATGACAAGCTGAAATCCATCACTCGCGGATATGGCAGCATGGACTACGAACAGGCCGGATACCGACCTGACAGGCTGGTCAAGCTGGATATGATGGTCAACAGCGATATCGTCGATGCATTTTCAACCATAATACATATAGATTCCGCGCATATAAGGGGAAAACAGCTTGCTGAGAAGCTGAAGGAAGTGATACCCCAGCAGATGTTCCTCATCGCCAGAGAATGAGTCTTCGGTGAGATTGATGATCGCCACGACGTATGTGCGCGCACCAAGTGGCAGCAGGTGATCGCGAGCGCGGAGCGGCGGGCGCTGCACGGCGG
>JANYBI010000221.1 GCA_025360875.1 Lentisphaerota bacterium | reverse complement strand
CGCTCTATGACTGGCTAGGAATGGAATACGGCGACAATTCCGAGAGATTCATCTTCTTCTGCAGGGCCGCAATGCAGGCGATGCTGGCGCTCAGGTTAAAGCCTGACATCCTTCATACCAACGACTGGCATACCGCGTTGTGCTGTGTCTATCTCAAGAGTCCGCTTTACAGCCATTATCATAATTTCAAGAAAACAGCGTCTGTCCTGACAATTCACAACTTGGCTTATCAGGGCGTATACCACAAGTCCCATCTGTATTTCACAGGACTTGGCTGGGAGTATTTCACATACCGCTGCCTCGAATTCTACGACCAGATAAACCTTCTGAAGAGCGGGATCATGACTGCTGATTATCTTACTACTGTGAGCCCGACACATGCAAACGAGATCCTGTCGCCCATGTACGGGTTCAATCTTGATTCCCCGTTGAGGGATCGATCCGCGGCCGGAAGGCTGAGAGGTATACTTAACGGAATAGATGTTGTCAAGTGGGATCCCGTCCACGACAAGACGATACCCGCGAATTACACTGCTGACAATCTTGAGGGGAAGGCAATATGCAAGGCCGAACTGCAGAAGGTATTCAAGCTGCCGCATCGGCCCCATGCACCGATCTTTGGAATTGTCACCAGGCTCGCGTACCAGAAGGGCATTGATGTTTTCGCATCAGCTATCGAGGATATGATTTTATACGATGATGCCCAGTTTGTCATCCTGGCTTCAGGCGATCTCGGACTTCAGCGCTGCCTGCAAAGCATCGCCGCGAAACATCCTACCAAGTTTGCCGTGCATATCGGCTACAGCGACAAGCTCGCGCATCTCGTCGAATCCGGCAGCGATTTCTTCGTGATGCCTTCGCGCTACGAGCCGTGCGGCCTCAACCAGATGTACAGCATGCGCTACGGAACTCCGCCGGTTGTCCGCTCTACAGGCGGTCTCGAGGATACGGTCGTGAACTACAATTCGAAGGACCATTCGGCTTCCAGCGGATTCAAATTCTGGGACCTAAATCCCAAATCACTTCTTAACACCCTCCGCTGGGCCGCTTCAATCTACAGGCATGAGCCTGAGGGCTACAAGGCCACGCAGATCAACGGAATGAAACAGGATTTCTCATGGAACCATACTGCCGGGCTCTACGAGAAACTTTACGACGATGCTGCTGAATCAATTTGATTTCCAGCTTCCCGAGGAGCTTATCGCACAGTTCCCGCCTGAAAACAGGGGGGATTCAAGGATGCTTGTAATGGACAGGGCGTCCGGCGTCTGCGAAATTCGCAGCTTTTCCAATATTGCAGATTATCTTTGCAAAGGCGACTGCGTCGTCATAAACAACACCAAGGTAATCAACGCCAGGATATACGGACGGAAAAATGGCGACGGGGCAAAAGTCGAGATACTTTTCCTGAAAAGGATCGACGAGACGAAATGGACCTGTTTCCTGAAACCAGGCAAGCGGATGAGGCAGGGAACGAGAATAAAAGTGCAGACGCAATCGGAATCCGATTTCTGGCTTGTGATTTCAGACAGGTCTGAGGACGGCGTCTTTACAGTCGAATCTGAATCCGCCCCGATATCTGAAATCCAGAAACTTGCCGGACATGTTCCGCTGCCTCCGTATATCAGGCGCGCTGACAAGGATGCCGACTTGAACAGGTATCAGACCGTGTATGCCAGGGAAGAGGGGGCCGTTGCCGCTCCTACTGCCGGACTCCATTTTACGGATGGGACTTTTGCGAAATTCGCAGAAATGGGGGTTGCCGTTGCGGAATTGACACTGCATGTCGGTCCCGGAACGTTCCTTCCCGTAAACTGTGACAGGGTTGAGGATCATAAGATGCATTCGGAATTTTTTCTTCTGCCCCGCGAGGCAGAAGAAAAAATAAATATGACGAAGATGAATGGAAAGAAGATCCTTGCGGTTGGCACGACCACGGTGAGAGTTCTCGAGACCTGTGCGAACGATGATGGGACCGTCAAGGCAGGTTCCGGTGAGACTTCGATATTCCTCTATCCGCCTTACAAACCGAAAACTGTCGACATGCTTCTCACGAACTTCCATCTTCCCAGAAGCACATTGCTGATGCTTGTTTCAACGTTTTCCAGCATTGAGAATGTCAGGAAAGCATATTCCGAAGCAATCGGCAACAGGATGAGGTTCTACAGCTATGGCGACTGCATGCTGCTGAAGTGATGCTTGCACAAGACGATTTCAACCTTCGTAATAATTGCACTGAGAGCAATCAGACAAAAGATTGTCCTAATATTTTCCGTATCAGTATCCACAACCCTCGTGAAAAGGATGTTTTTATTTAAAAATCTGCTTGCGTCTATCTATACTATCATCTATCCTAATCATAGTTTTACTAAAATCTAAAACATTTATCTATAGGGGGCTTGCCATGAAAAAAGGGAGAAATCAGCGGTCATTGCAATTTGCGCGGGTATTGGCATCGCAATCGTAGTTTTCGCCACACCACCGAGCGGGACAATGACGATTAAGCCGGTGCTAAATCTTGTGGATGACACCGCTCAAGTTACGGTTACCAAAAGCCCCGCAGCGGCAACGTTTACGAGAACAGGCATTTCTGGATGCAGATTGATTGGAAATAATCCCGATATCCATGCCTTGAGTTTTGGGATAAAGAGCTTGCCCCGTACTCCATCAAAAGCAACCGTCAATGGAGAGATAACTGTTCTGGATGATGGAAATCCAAACACTCCACCGGAACTGCCTTGCAAAGTCAGTGCCAGTGCGTGGTTTGTGCAATTTCTTAATCCCAGAGTTGCCTTCGACGGGCCGCCTACACAACCCAAAATAAAAATGTCTGTGGAGTATCTACCTAAAGATGCTCCTGGGGTAAGTGTGCTGGGTAATGTAAAACGCATCGAAGCGGTTCGCTCGTCGAAGCCAAGGCATCTCAAAGGGGAATATGAAGGGGATAAATCCGGAATCCTCGATGGCGGTGCCGGGTTTTTAGCGAAAACTTTTAATTTTTCGTGGACTCCAGCTGAAGGCGAGGAAGGATATCAGCCCACGAATTACAAAGCCATGGCTGTCATGGAAAGCATTGCTCCAAAGGGATGGAAGTCAACATCTTTTCCGCATCTTTTGGATCTTTAAAGAATGGGAGTGAGCATGTTACGCTTTTTCTTGATATTCTTCTTCTTTCTTTTTGCGGTAGTTGTGGAGGTTCAATCCGCTGAAAATAATATCCGAGAGACAAAAGATATATTTTCCTTCCTGTCTGATTCACGAATTGAGACGCGGTCAAAATGCGAGTTGATTGATTCATTGAGAGAACCGGATCAGTTGACCGTTTCAGGATTACTGAAATATTTTGCCGCGTTTGACGGGGATTTTGAAACAATATCTAAGGTTCTTGAGTATCTGGTTAAAAATGGACAAAGAAAAACAGTGGAAAATATCTGTGTCTCATTTTTAAAAAAAGAAATCGAAAAGAAGAAAACACTTGAACCTCCAGATCTTGAAAAAGTTGCGACATTATCCAGCGTTATCTTTTGGAATAACGATCTTGATAAGCCGACTCCAGATTCCAATTACAATCTTCCGCAACAATATCTTCCAATGGAAGACGGAAGAGATAAGGAACAAGGGGACGATACGAGCAAAGTAGGGATTAATGTTTTTAAGAATTGCTGGTATTATTTATTTTTGGAATATTTCGAATGTCTTAAGGGAACACCGTCTCCATTATATTTACTGTATGGCAACCGTACTTCCGATATTATGGAAGGAGGAACGGCCGCTGGTTACAATTTCAGGAATAAGTTCAAGAATGCAATGCTCAACAAGCTTATTCCTCAGGGAAACTATGAAGAAGCAATATTGTATAGAATTGCAGACAATTATATTATTCCATATATTACTGAAAAAGATGTGGGGCGAATTATTGAATATATCAGGCCCGTTTCGCTCCAGAGGTACGGTTTTTATCCTGAAATAAATGGATCTTCTAAATATTATGCCATTCTTATTTTGCGTTATGTAACACATCATAAATTTAGTACTTATAAAGAATATGTTGACTGGTGGGACAAAGAGGGGAAGAATTTTAAAATAAGTGATGTGGCAGTTAAGCTGCTTAAGGAATCAACAGATCCGGCTGAATTATACATTGCCTGTTCCCAGTTGAGCGTTAGATGGAATGAGGTCAATGTCAAAGAGATTTCGCTCATTAAAGAGGCAAGACTCAAGGAGTTTCAAGCGCTGACTAAAAATAAAGAACTCAAGGGAGCAATATTTCTCGGCTTGGCGAGCTCTCGTGGTAATGAAGAACTAGGTAAAATACAAAATGGCATCCTTAAGTTTCTCTTCACCGTCACCGGTGACAAGATCGTGGACGAGTAAGAGGGAAATTTAGTTCCTACAGAGAAAGCATTGAAATGAGCAGACGATCCCGCTTCGACCTGTCCCAGCATGTCGGATTTATAGTCTTCATGGTGTTATTTGCGGCTCCATTAATTTGCTGCCGCGCGGAGATATTGCAATTTTTTAATGGCGAAACTAATCCTCACAATTCAGTTGCCGCGCCGTCGCCGCAAAAAGAAGTGCCTGCTAATCCATCCAGCGCTGAAACCCTGGGCGAAAAGGATTTGGAAAACCCAATACAATTAAACCCTCCCGTTATTCCGGAAACTAAAGCGGTTGTGGGCAAGGCGGCAGGCAAATTAGAGTCGCTGCCCATCATCAGTGCCAAATCTTCAGAACCAGCATTTCTGTCTGCGCCTCCCGATAAAACGAGGAAGAAACACTATGTCTTCATCGAGGCAGAGGACTGCTTCCAGATTGAGCCGTCATTCAAGATAGCGTCTGATTCGAAGTGTTCTGGTGGTAAATATCTGACTCATCCGGAGAATACGGGTTCGTCCTGGGCAAAGGAAGGAGTGGGGAGCGCGAAATATATTCTCAATATCCCCGAGACGGGGATATATCAGCTTTGGTCGCTTGTCAAATGGGAAAGCGGATGCAGTGACTGTTTTTTTGTCTTTATTGACGATAAACGACCAGCAGTTAAAGAAGGGATTTTCTCTGGTAGCGGCATGTTGCTGGAGTCGCACGGGAAGGATATGACTCTTTATTCATGGCACTGGATCAACTGGCGGACTTTCACTCTCGAGAAGGGAAATCACGTTCTCGAACTGAAAAACCAGGACGACGGTTCTCATATTGACAAGATGCTTTTGACAAACGATGATGGTTATGTCCCGCAAGGCATTTTTGAATGGGTTTATGAGAGGAACTTCGACGACAACAGCGCAAGGGGGTGGACTTTTTCCGAAAAAGACTGGAAAAATGACAATACCGGCTCCGGTGCGGGGCTTGAAAAAACTGGCGTAACACATTCCCCCGTAAAATCGGGAATGCTTAACTGCGGCGAATTTTATTTTTCGTGCGAACTGTCTGGCGCAGAGGATTTTAAACTTGTTTGTGATGGAGATAGTTCAAAAAACACTTCATTTACACTAAAAAGGCTTGGTGATAAAGAATTATCCTGCTCAATTTCTGAAGACGGGAAAATTATTTCAGAGGGGAAGGTGAAAGTAATAAATCCGGCTCGGATTCGTCTGGAATTATTTAATGCTAAGGCATTCAGTGCCTTGTGTGTTGACGGAATCTCCGTGCTATTCGTAAACAAGGCTTCATCTTCCTCAATCACGATCAAAAAAATATCATTCGATATGAACAAAACTGCGAAAATCAGCGATCTGTTTATGTCTCCCATGGGGGAGTTTCATAGCGGCGAGAATTTTTACTTCGAGCCCGGGCCAGTGAACTTCAGGTTTGCGAAGGGAAAATGGGAGAGAATAGATAACGGAATGAGAGCCTCAACGGATGGCGGCACAATTCTGACCGGAGAGCAATGGTGGAGCAATTTTCAATTCACATTTATGTTTTTTCCGCCGGAAAAGGGGAAAAGCAGCATTCTGTTTTCTCATAAGGACCTTGATAATACATACTCTCTTGATATTTCCGGAAATGAAATATCGCTTTTCAAGACAAAATCCGGCAAAGCCACCCGACTTGCCGGAGCGCAGGCCAAATTGATAAAAGCTAAAAATGATAAGATATCCGATAATTTCTACAAAAACCGTATTTCGATATTCATGTATAACGGAGAAATTCTGGTTTTTCTTAACGGACGCCAGGTCATACAAGCATCGGACAAGGACTTTCTATCTGGAGAAATGGGTTTTCAGTCGGACGCAGCGAATTCGTTCATCGTTGACGATGTTGAAATCTCATCCATACCGAAATTGCCTGAAGAAAAGGAGAATGAACCGATCTCGTGGTTTTCGATGAAGCCGCTTAAGATTGTAGACTGTGTTCTCGACAATGTCACATCCACCGGATATCCGAGACAAGGGGAGGAGCGCAGCACGGTAAAAGACAGTGGGCTTGGAAAGCTGACCGCCGAGTTGACAAATTCACCCGTGAAAGCTGATGCCAGAGTTCTCGATAAACAATTTCTTTCCTTTAACGGCCTTTTTGAGGAAAAATGTGGCTTCGGCAAAGGCGAAGGATATATGCTCTTCAACAGTCTTATAGCGAAAAACAACAGAGACATTCTTTGGATGGAGGATATTTTCTATGGAGACTGGAATATGAGTTTCAATATCACAGGGGGCGCGGAAAAGATATCCTTGATATTTGTCGAGGAATCCGGGAATTGGGAACATAAATCAATAGAGATAAAACTCCCTGTTGCCAGTATACAGAGCGGGGATCAAATTAAATGGTACGAAGTAAAGGCCGAGAAAAGCAATGACAAGATACTGCTTTTCGTTGACGGGAAAGTATCCGGTGAAATCGCAATCGAAAAAAATGTATTCGTGAGGCCGGGGATAATGATGTCATCCGGTTATGCGAGATTGGATGATATATTCTGCGAACTTCTTCCGGATTATCTGTATGAATTTCAGTTCAACCAGCCGTACGCCCTTGAGATGTCGGATTGGGAAAATAGAAGCGATAATACGCTTTTTATGGGCGGCTACTATTCGTCAATAAGACTTCAAAGAGAAAAGAAGGATTCATTTCTTACTTCGAAAAGGATTTTTTCACTTGGATTTACTTTGCTCACAACTCTAGGAAGCAAAGAGCAGTCTGCGATAAGGTTCAACATCGTTCGTCCAGACAACGGAATGATTTCGGAGTCCGTGTCCATATACCGCTCTGCTGTTATGCATCAAGTGGGGGATCAGCTTCTGAAAAAGGCTGAATTAAAAGATTTTCTTGGCGATGGAAATGAATTCAAGACGGTCTGTTTTTCAATTAAAAAGAACGGGGCCATCCAAATTTACCTTTGTGACGGGCTCGGGGCAAGGCTTGCGCTTGACAGTAAACTAATGTGTCCATTGAAAAAATTCAGACTTCAGATAGAGTCGTCCCCTTTGGACGTCAAGAGGATTGCGATATGGGAAAGCCGCTGATTGGAATTTTCCTCCTGTCAGGCGCGATTATTGCGTCTTTATACTCTGCAATTGAAAATCAGAGAATGATAGATGAGGCAGTTTCCGACCGAGCGCGGATGCCTCCTGATTTGACGGAGGATCTGTATCTGATGGCGAAAACCTTGCCGCATGGCGGCAAGGTTTTTTATTGGACGAAAGACAGGGGAATTGTCCTTGAATGCAACATTGCCTCGTTGAACTATCATTTTTATCCGCTTGATTTCAGTTACAATGATATGAAAGCAATTGAGAACTGCGATTTTGTGGTTTGTGAAAAGAGCGAGATCGCGGGTTTGGACGGCTCCTTGAAAAGCGTTCCGTCAATATTTGTATTTGACAAAACGGTTGCGAAGTTCGCGATATTCAGGAAGCTGGTGATCTCAAGATGAATTATTTTCTTTTTTTCCTATCCCTGTCCGCCTTTTACATTCCAGGATATTTCACGCTGAAATTTTTAAAAATCCTCAATAGATCGAAAATTATCAATTTTATTGTGGGCGTTATAATTGGAAAGAGCATTGTCACCTTCCTAATCTTTACCGCATCGGTGTGCGGCGCACCTTTAGATTTCACAACGTTCCTAGCGGTTTATATGGCGGTTACAGTCATTATGGTTACGCTTGCCTGTCGGAGCGGGAACGACCCGATACAATGTGATGACGGGTACTTAAAAAGCGAGAGGGGAGCTTTTAAATATCTGCGTCTTGCGTTTCTGATTCTGCTTGCGTTTCAGATTGTTCAATTGATTCAGTTGAATCTCAAAACACCAGTTGCCGGATATCCGGATTGCGCAATAAACGCATTCAAGGCAAAGATTATTTACTACGAAGGCGGTGCTCTATATGCTCTAGTGATAGATCCTGAAAAAATCTACATGCATCCGGATTATCCTCTGGATTTCCCGTTGCTCTTGTCCTGGACTTCATTCTGCATGGGGGATTTCGATGACACAATTTTGAAATTAATCCCGTTGATATTCGGGATTTTTGCCCTTTTTCTGTTTTATTATCTGGTCCTGTCCGCGATAGGACAAACACTTGCCCTTGCTCTTGTCTGTATTCTCCTGTCCGACAACACCCTCAAAAACGTCTCTTTTCATTTCTATTCGGAAAATATCCTCCTTTGCCATGTCCTTGTCGGCGTCTATTATTTCAAAACTGGACTCAATGACAAAAATTGTGCAAATGCCCGATATATTTTTGCATCTTTGCTTTTTCTAGCCGCAGGAACATGTGTGAAAAATGAGGGAATCCTTTTCTTTGCAGGCGGAGCGATTGCGGCCTTGATATATATTATAAGAAAGAAAATACCTGTCGGGCGCGAAGTTCTTATCCCTCTCTTTCTATGTTTTCTGGTTCGTTTTCATTTTGAGTGGGTTCCTATTTTATGTTAGTGGTTCGTAATGGGCATTGACTTTTGTAAAGTTCAGATTGCCAGTGACTAGATAAATC
>JANYBI010000201.1 GCA_025360875.1 Lentisphaerota bacterium | reverse complement strand
TATTTATGATACAATATACAGCCGCAAAGGGACAGCTTCAAGTGGTTGTCGGAGAAAAATCCAGGATTTTTTACCTGGGCGGGATTAGGAAGATGCCAGGCAGGCACCCCTCAGCCTAAAATAAAGACTGACGCGTTACATATGATATAGCCGAAATGGGTAAAGGGTGGGATGAATTTTAAGACACGCTAAAGCTGTGAACTCCAACGAATGAGAAGATCATGATAATAATTTCATTCTGGACCGCCGACCTGTCTTTTTAGAACTCCACAATCGCCCTGTAGAGATCTTCCTGGGTCCATGTCTTCATCGTCTCGACAGTAACAGCTTTTCCAATATTGAACTCGCCGCTTTGAGTCCTCCTGAGCGAGAAAAGAACTGCGCCGCAACCGAGATTTTTTCCGATGTCATAGCAGATCGTCCGGACATATGTGCCTTTTGAGCACTTCATCACGAAGTCAGCGTAGGGAAGGTGGACCTTCCTGACTTCCATGCTGTGTATGGTTATTTTTTTCGCCTCTCTTTCGATTTCTTTGCCTTCTCGAGCCAGCTCGTAGAGCCGTTTGCCGTCGACCTTTCTTGCGGAAACCATCGGAGGTGTCTGATCCATCTCGCCTGCGAACTTCGCAAATTCGGCCCGGATCATCTCTTCGGTGAGGAAAGAGCAGTCCTTTTCAGAAAGGACTTCGCCATCCATGTCCTGTGAATCGGTTTCCTTGCCGAACAGGATTGTCGCTTCATAGGTCTTGTCTGATCCGCTGAGCTGCTGGCTCATCTTCGTGGCGTGTCCGAGGACGATGACGAGAAGGCCTGTGGCCGCAGGATCAAGAGTCCCGCAGTGTCCGACCTTCTTCACGTTGAATCTGCCACGGATGAAGTTGACTATGTCGTGGCTCGTCCAGTCCCTGGGCTTGTCCACGAGGACGATTCCGCTGTGTGGAAATGGTTCCATTCTGTTATTCATGGGCGCTAATATAGGGCAGGATTGTAGTAGTGCAATTTATTGCACGTTCTTAATCAAATGATAACGGCGTATAAATTCGCCTACTGCAAGCTAAGAGGCTGGTCATCCAGCAATCCATCCATCCGTTGTCCTACGGGATGACTCTGAAGCAATTTCGGACTTTGTTCCAAATTGCCGGGGGTATGTAGAAAAATCCGGCAATGAGTGTAGATTACGCGGTTTGAGAAATTTAAGAGAAGTCCAACAATAATATCAAGAGCTGAATGGGATGTTCTTCAGAACTATAAAACCGCTTTCGATTATGGTGATATTCGCCTTAGGCCTTATGCTCTCGGCCGGCGATGCCGAATCACGCGCATCGTTCGCGTTGGGCGACGCCAAGGAGAAGGCTGGTGACTACAAGGGGGCCGCAGAGGATTATCTTGAAGCCGAGCATTGGGCCGATGATACAGTCCTCAAGGTCAATGCCCTCCAGAAAGCCGCGGTAAATTTTAAGAAGGCGAAGCTTCTCTACATGGAATTCAGCTGTTATGAAAGCCTTCTCAACGCGTTCCCTTCAAGCGTCGATTTTCCCGCGACTGTACAGAAAGAATATGAAATAGCGACCAAGTTCTATCAGGGGAGCAGGGATTCCGCGCTTACCTGGATGCCCTGGATCAAGGACAAGGACAGGGCGATGGAAACTTTTGAAGCCGTCCTGAAGCATGCACCTTTTGCGAAATTCTCCCCTGAAATGAGGCTCAGGCTGGGAAAAATCTACATCGAAGAGAACAAGATCGACGAGGCAATAAAGACTTTCAGGGACATAATAAAGATGCATCCGCGTTCCCAGGAGGCTAAATTCGCGCAGTTTGAGCTTGCCAGCATACTTATCCAGAAGGCGCGAAGGGGCGATGGTGACGGCACATACGTCCGGCAGGCGCAGGATGCCCTGAAGAAGATAATAGAAAAATATCCCGACGATCCGGAGGTCGGCTGGGCAAAGGAGACACTGGGGGAGGCTGACGACATAGCGGCGAAACGGCTCTACGGGCTGGCGACCTTCTATCACAGGCGGGACAAGGATGATGCGGCCCAGCGGTATCTCGGTGAAATAGTGACCACTTATCCGGAGAACAAGGTTTCCGATGATGCAGAGGAGATGCTCGCTAACCTGAACCAGGAATATAAGCCGACTGAGATTGAGAGGAAAGGGAATTACGTGGTGCCATATAAACCTGAGAAAATGCCTGATGAAAAAGAAAAGATCATGATTGTGCCTGAAAACAGCAACGGTAAATGGATGCTTCCGATAGAGGATCTGGGTCTTGGAAAGAAGCAGGAGGGTGCGGCACCCGAACAGAAAGAAGTTATCAAAGATGAAAAGGGAAAATAATCACATGCAAATTTTAAAGCCCGGCATATTGAGCTTGATCTCAGCCATCTTGTTAATCATGTCTGCAGGATGCGGCTATCAGGTCGGATCTATAATGCATCCCCAGGTCAAGACAATTGCCATAGCCCCGTTGAAGAATGAGACCATTGAAGCCATGGCCACCCAGTTCATGAGGCAGGCGCTGGCCGAACAGTTCGATATCGACCGCTCGCTCAGCGTGAAGCAGATTGAAGAGGCCGACTGTGTGATGTACGGAAGGATTCTCGAGGTCAAGACCACATCAATAGGTTTCGACTCCAAGAACAATGAACAGACCTATCAGCCGGCCGAATGGGGATTGAAAATCAGATTTGAATTTACCGTGATAGTGCCCGGACGGTCAAAACCCCTGATAAACACCCGTGAAGTGGAAGGTGTAGCCACTTATCAGGTGACTACGGACAATGATATAGCGAGACGCCGTGGAGTCCAGCAGGCTTGCCGGGATGCCGCTCAGAAAGCAGTGGTCTATACTGTTGAAGCATGGTAAGGGTGTCATATGATTCGGACAGGACAGGGATTTGATGTTCACAGACTCGCCGCGGGCAGGCCGTGTATTATCGGCGGGGTCAGTATCCCATGCGATAAGGGGCTTCTCGGTCATAGCGACGCGGACGTGCTTGTCCACGCGATAATGGATGCTGTCATCGGCGCCCTGGCGCTTGGTGACATAGGGACATGGTTTCCCGATACCGATTCAGCCTACAGGAATGCCGACAGCCTGGAACTCCTCTCAAAAATCCTTTCCGAGCCCCGTCTAAAGGGATGGAAGCTTGTAAATCTTGATTCCACCGTGGTGGCCGAAAAGCCCAGAATCGCAAAGTATACTCTGGAAATGAGGAAAAACATCGCGAAAATATTTTCCGTTGATCCCGATAGGATTTCCGTAAAGGCTACGACCACGGAAGGAATGGGATTCTGCGGAAGAGGCGAGGGGATTGCGGCGATTGCGGTGGTTCTGTTTGAGAAGAAATAGGACAGGCTTTCGGACCTGTTTGTAGTTTGACGTTAAGGAGTTTTAAGTTTGAATATCCAATATCCAACACTCAATTTCCAATTTCCATCGGAATTAATTTCCGGAAATCCTGACTTGGACGTTGGATATTCCTTGTTGGATATTGGACATTCAGATTTGCGGCTTTTGGTCGCTTAATTTAATATAAGTACACGGAGTTTTTAATGTCGACATATCTTGCGATAGATCTTGGGGCGTCCAGCGGGCGCGGAATAGTTGGAAAATTTGAGAACAAGAAGATTGCGCTCACGGAAATCCACAGGTTCTCCAATGGGCCTATGGAAAAGAACGGTTCACTGTTCTGGGACCTGGATGGGCTTCTGAAGGAAATTAAGACGTCCTTGAGGAAATCAGCGGAAGCAGGGTACAAACTGGATGGAATCGCGATAGATACCTGGGGCGTCGACTATGCAATACTTGGCAAGGACGGGGCTTTCGTAAGGAATCCGTATCATTACAGGGATTCGAGGACGAACGATGCCCCTGATAGGCTCTTCAAGATAATTCCTTTTGATAAAATATATGAACGCACAGGCATCCAGTTCATGCAGTTGAACTCGATATTTCAGCTTTTCGCCCATAGGCAGCAGCATCCGGAGGATCTGAAGGATTCGACTTTTCTCATGATACCTGACGCTCTTTCATACATGCTCTGCGGAAAAGCAGAGTGCGAATATACCGATGCAAGCACAACCCAGCTCCTTGACGCGAAAACTGGCGGCTGGGATTTTGAGTTGATCGAGAAACTGGGTATCCCAAGATCCATATTCCCTAAAATAGTTCCACCTTGTACGAAAGCCGGAATACTCAGGAAGGAAATCCAGAAGGAGACAGGCTGCGGTCCGATTAATGTATTCCATGTCGGCAGCCATGATACGGCGTCTGCGGTTGCTTCCGTTCCTGTCGGTTTTGCAAAGAACTGGGCCTATATAAGCTGCGGAACCTGGGCCCTTCTCGGAATTGAGAATGACAAGCCTCTTGTTACGGAGAAAGCCCGTAAGGCGAGTTATACGAATGAGGGCGGGCTTGACAGGAAAATAAGGTTTCTCACAAATATCATGGGGCTCTGGCTTCTCCAGGAATGTTCGAGGAACTGGAAGGAGCAGGGGAAGAACTACTCGTATTCCGAAATGGTGAAGATGGCGGAAAAGTCCGAGCCGATGAAATTCATCGTCAATCCGAACAACCAGAGGTTTCTCGCCCCGTGCGACATGCCTGCCAAAATCAAGGAATACTGCAAGGAGACGAAGCAGGGAGAACCCGATGACGATGCTGCGATTGTCCGATGCGTGCTGGATTCGCTGGCGCTATGTTTCCGGGCGAAAACAGATGAGCTCGAGGATATCACGGGAATCAAATATGAATGCCTGCATGTTGTTGGCGGCGGATGCCAGAACAAGCTTCTGATGCAGCTTTCAGCTGACGCTCTCGATATTCCAGTTGTTGCCGGACCCGTCGAAGCCACGGCGATTGGGAACCTGATGGCACAGGCGATCGCTGACAATAAACTCGGTTCCCTTTCCGAAGGCAGGGAGATAGTCAAGGCTTCATTCCCAGTTGAAACATACAAGCCCCAGAAGAAACAGACGGAACTTTTTGAGAAGACCATGGACAAGTTCAGGAAACTTCCATAGTATAAAACCTTAATATCCTCAAAAAGTCAAGAATAACGATTACCTTTTCATTCTTCCCTCTGCTCTCAGCGCAGCCAGCCTTATTGCCGCAAACAGGCTTCCGGTATTGGCAAGTCCTTTCCATGCGATGTCGAACGCGGTTCCGTGGTCGGGGCTTGTGCGGATTATTGGAAGTCCGAGCGTGGAATTGACACCCTTGTCGAAGGCGAGCATCTTGAACGGGATGTGCCCCTGGTCGTGGTACATAGAGACAAGACCGTCATAATTGTTCCTTATTGCATCTATGAAAAGGATGTCAGGCGGGAACGGACCGTCGATCTTGACGCCTTTCTTCCGCAATTTCATGAGGGCTGGAATTATGATTTTTATTTCCTCATCGCCCATATATCCATCTTCGCCGGCATGAGGATTCAGGGCGGCGCATGCGAGAATCGGTTTTCCTATCCCTTCCTGGCGGACGGCATCATATAGGAGCTCTGTAACTTCAATGATCCTTTTTGATGTGATGACTCCGGAAACATCGTCGAGTGGAATGTGAGTTGTAACAAAGACGACACGGAATTTATCAGCTGACTGCATCATTGCGAAATTCGCAGTCCCGCAGAGTTCGGCTATGAATTCAGTGTGGCCGGTGAACGGGATCCCCGCCTTGTTGATGGATGCCTTGTTGACCGGCGCTGTCACAAGAGCGTACATTTTTCCTGAGATCACATCCTTTGTGGCGCAGAGGATTGCGTTCCAGGCTTCAATCCCGCAGCGGGAATCTGTTTTTCCTACAGGGACTTTTGAGAACTTCAAATCGCCGGTATCGGCAATTTTGATTTTCCTGCCGCCTGCGAATTTCGCAGAAGCCCTGGCGATGACGTCAGGACATCCGTAGACAGTGATGTCGGCTATTTTCCTGATCGCAGAATTCGCCGCGGCACGGACAGCCAGTTCCGGCCCGATTCCCGCCGGATCACCCATAGTCAAAGCGATTCTTGGGAGAGACATAGTTTTGAAAGCTCCAAATTACAAATTCCCAAAATCATTGCCGGCAAGATGCCGGCGCGACGATAAGGAAATCTCCCATTCACCGACTTGTCCGCCGTAGCTTCTTAGCGAAGGCGGATTATCCGTTTCGAAAGGTTTTCCTACCAGTTCAATATCTTCGCGACATTCGGAATATAAGGTTTGACCAGCTGTTTTATTGCCGCCGCATATTCGCGTATTTCAAGCTGGGCGTGTTCGCTGTCCCGGAGCTCAAGGAAATGTATCAGGTTGTTCAGATCGACCGTGCCCCAGAATGTGACCATCATGGTCTGGGGGAGAACCATGCGCGCCTGTTCGCGGCAGACACCGCCTTCCAGGAGCCTGTTGTAAAGCGCGAGCGAATTTTTGTTCTGGTCGAGCATCAGCTTCCTTAATTCCCTGTCATCGAAATTCTGGTCGACGACCGAGGCCTGCCTGTTTGTCTCCGCCTGTCTGCGGAGCTTGTCCGGAGTATAGAATTCCAGGTCTATCTCGGTGTAGCGGCGGGAAATCTCATTATATGACCAGGTGCGGTGCCTATGCCACTGGCTGCGGACAAAGAGCGGGCAGTGGATGCTGAATGTGAAAACAATATGTTCCATTGTGCTGCTATGTTTGTTCTCCAGGAGGTATTTCAGGAGGACGACGTCCTTCTCGTCCATAGTATCCTTAAGCTTTCCGAACGAGACGCGGGCGGCATTGACGATGGTGGTTTCAGTTCCCATCTTGTCGATCAGCCCGACCCAGCCCTGGCCATCGAGGACTTTCACGTGATCCTTCGGAGGTATGTTGATGTGCTGCATAGTGTCTTCCCCTGTTTGAAATGTCTTTAGGTTCCCTTTGATTGATGAGGTGGGATTTTAACACCGATTCCTGCAATATTCAACCTTATGGAAGTGGCGGACCATTGAAAAAGATTAAATTTGATTTTTCCAATAAGTGCTGTAGTATTGTTAAAAATTTAATAATTATTTGGCGGGGGTTGATGAAAAAGGGCAAGTCCAAGGGTATTTCGCGTCCGACTGCTGAAAGGCTTTCCGAATATCTCCTGATTCTTGAGCAGCATCTTGTCTGTGGCAAGGAAACAATATCCAGCAAGGAGCTTGCCGATGTATATGGCAATACGCCGAGCCAGGTGAGGCAGGATTTGTTCCAGCTTGAGAAGACCGGAAGAATCAGGCATGGATACAATGTCAAGACGCTTACAACGGCGATACGTAACAAGCTCGGGCTGGGAAATACGACCAATCTCGCCATAATAGGATGCGGCAAGCTTGGATCGGCCATCGCTGAACATGTGCCGTTCTCATCTTATGGAATGAACCTTGTCGGGATATTTGACAACCACAAGTCGCTCATAGGCAAAAAAATCGGAGGCGTGATGGTTGAAAATATCAAGTCTCTCGGGAAAAGCGTCAGGAAAAGGAAAATTTCGATAGCGTCGCTTTGTGTCCCGCCTTCAGCGGCACAGGAAGTCGTCGACAAGCTAGTTTCAGCAGGAGGAATCAAAGGGATTTTAAACTACACGCAGAGGCGGCTGAAAGTTCCGGACGGCATTGTAGTCCGCGACAGGCAGATAGTCTGCTCGTTCATGCAGCTTGCGTTTTTTAGCAACCAGGGGATCTGAAAATGAGATTTGTAGAACACGATGAACTGTATCCGCTTTTGTTTGACCCCATATATGTCGAAGCTGTATGGGGTGGCTCGCTCCTGAAGGATCATCTTGGGAGACCGACGCCTGAAAGAAGCTCCCCAATAGGTGAGGCGTGGGAGATTTCCGACAGGGAAGGCGCAGTAAGCGTTGTTTCCAACGGACCGATGAAAGGCATGAGCATCAGGGACCTGATAGTCCATTATGAGAAATCTCTCGTAGGGAATTCATTCCGTGGCGGCAGGTTTCCGCTCCTTATCAAGCTCATTGATGCCGGCAAGAGGCTCTCGCTCCAGGTTCATCCCGACGAATATGCCTGCGCAAAGCTGAAGGACAACTCCGAACCCAAGACGGAAATGTGGTATGTTGTCTCGGCAAAGTCTGGCGCCAAGATTTTCGCAGGCCTCAAGTCGAATTGCACACAGAGGCGTTTCATAGACAGCATGAATTCCACGGACATTGAAAGCTGCCTGCAGAACTTCAATGCCGTCCCCGGAGACGCTTTCTTCATAAGCGCAGGAAGAATCCATGCCATAGGAGGTGGCAACCTTCTCCTGGAAATCCAGCAGAACAGCAACACTACCTACAGGATCAGCGACTGGGGAAGGCTGGGCGTGGACGGCAAATCCCGCGAACTCCACATAGACAAGGCGCTGGAATGTATAAATTTCACCGACAGGACTTCTCCAAGGAT
>JANYBI010000199.1 GCA_025360875.1 Lentisphaerota bacterium | reverse complement strand
TATTTATGATACAATATACAGCCGCAAAGGGACAGCTTCAAGTGGTTGTCGGAGAAAAATCCAGGATTTTTTACCTGGGCGGGATTAGGAAGATGCCAGGCAGGCACCCCTCAGCCTAAAATAAAGACTGACGCGTTACATTTATACATATTAAAATCATCTTTGACGAGCTCTCGGCCACAAGATGTCCTACCCCTTGGTGTATCATGTATATAAAAAGGGAAGGACTGTCTTATGGGAAGATATTTCTACAGGCACAGGAAGATCGAGGAACCGAGCGACTATATCAGGGCTGAAACGCTAAGATACACCATCAACTACGTCAAGAACTCGGGGGATTTGTCCCATGAGTCTATCCTTGACAACCTGTTCTGCTTCATACCGCGCAAACAGCTTGATCGGGTTTTGGACAGGTTTGTAAAACACATTGAGTCCAATCCCAGGAAGATGCCGGCACCTGATACGTCCAATTTCAAGTACCTCTACAAGGAGGCTCTCGAATATTTTGCAGGCAATTCAACCGTTCCGGCAGTTGCAGTCATCCTTGATGACGTCATCGGAATATGCGCAAAGGAACTCAAGAGCACCATGGCCCATATCAAGGGCAACGGTGATATATTTGCATCAAGGATGGAGGAGCTCAGGCAGGTATTCAAGTTATGCGAAGAAGATGCCGAGATTTTCAAGGTGGTCTTCTTCATCAGGCACAACCATGACTTCGAGAACATGTGCTCCAACGCGGGAATACATGTCAACGGACGCATGGACGCCAGGGCTGCCATAGTGAACATAAAGTTGTTCGCTGGGCTCAACGAGATGATTGTCAAGAAAGCCCTGAATAAGGAATCACCGCTCCGGAAATACGGACTTCTCGAGGAGGACCTGGACATTGCGCAGCAGCTTTCGGAATTCCTCACCGGTCTTTGCAGTGAACCTCTGACGAACAAGTTCTTCAGGAAGTATTCCGGTCAGCCGGTCGAACTTGATGCCCATATAAACGTCAGGCAGCACCTCGATCTGATCGAGAAAATCATCAATAACTGCGGCGACAAAGATCGCGTGAACATACTTCTCTATGGACAGCCCGGAACCGGCAAGACCG
The DNA here is from genome assembly GCA_025360875.1 of Lentisphaerota bacterium. Lineage (GTDB taxonomy): Bacteria > Verrucomicrobiota > Lentisphaeria > Victivallales > GWF2-50-93 > GWF2-50-93. Next base: position 7,981 of record JANYBI010000199.1, on the reverse strand, counting down.
AGTTCTGCAGATCGATAGGACGTCATCTCGGTAGGGACATATATGAGGTGAACACCTTCGAGAACGATGAGAGGCCTTATGCGGGGACCAGATTCAGGTTCACCGCCCTCAGGGCATGCCAGAACACTGTCGCCCTGGACAAGAGCATCATAGTTGTCGATGAGGCGGACGAGATGTTGAACGGCAACAATACAGCCGGCATGTTCTTCCTGTCGCCTCCCCGGAACACTGAGAAGGACATAATAAACGACTATCTCGACAACAATCCCGGAGTGTACTTCTGGATCACGAACCATTACAGGGCCATGGATGATTCCACGCGCCGGCGCTTTGACTATTCAATCGAGTTCAAGAAGTTCACGACCCAGCAGAGGGTGAAGATATGGCAGAGCTGCATGAAGAAGCATGGAATCAGCTCCCACTTCAGTTCCGAGGAAGTTGCGAATCTCGCGAAAAAATACGAGATCAATGTCGGCGGCATGGAGGTCGCCCTTAAGAACTACAAGCGCATGACAAAGGATATGAAACTGGAAACTGTCCAGAAATGCAAGACCGACATAATCCAGAAGATCCTGTCACCGCATATAAGGCTTATGAGCGGAGGAAGAAAAAGCGTTTCAGAGAATACGGCGCCAGTCTCTTCATATTCCCTGGAAAGTCTCAATATCAAGGGGGAGATCCCTATTGTCAAGTCGCTGGACATCCTGAAGTCGTTCAGCGAGAAAGTCTATGATGCCGACTTCAAGGGCCCGGACGAGGTGCGGAACATGAACGTTCTGCTGTATGGCCCTCCCGGAACCGGCAAGACCGAGTTCGCAAAGTATGTGGCTCTCGAGACTGGCAGGACGCTCCTCTGCAAAAAAGGCAGCGATCTCCTCAGCATGTGGGTGGGAATGACCGAGCAAAATATCCGCGAGGCATTCATGGAAGCGGAAGCAGAAGGAGCGATCCTCTTCATTGATGAGGCGGACGGTCTTTTTTCAGACAGGTCCGGTGCCCAGCGGACTTTTGAGGTTACTAGGGTGAACGAACTGTTGAGCGGGATGGAGGAGTTCCACGGAATCCTTGTTTGTGCCACCAACTTCAAGAAGAATATGGACGCGGCATCCATAAGGCGCTTCAATCTGAAGATAGAGTTCGATTACCTCAATTCCGGGGGCAAGAAGATATTCTTCAAAAGATTCCTCGGGACAGTTTCTGGGAATGAGCTTGATGAGAAGGACTCGGCATTGCTGGACAAGATTGACAATCTTGCGCCGGGCGACTTTAAAGTTGTCAGGCAGAAGTATATGTTCATGCCGGAGGACAAGGTAACGAACATGGAGCTTCTTGAAGCCCTGAAACTCGAGGTTGACTGCAAGAACAATGTCAGGGTGACTAGCAAGATAGGATTTTGATAAATAATGTAACACAGGCATCTTGCCTGTGTAATAATTATCGTGTCTAATGTTTTTTAGATTTATGCGTCTGTGACGCACTTGGAGTGCGGGCAGCGGAGTACGACGGAGATCCCGCATTTCTTCTGCGAAGCGATGCTTCGCAGGAAACAAGGCTGAATCTGCGCAAAGCCTTCGCTTCAGCACTCCACGGTCAGGCTGAATAGCCTGACGTAATACTAGAGGCGGAAATGAAGAAGAGATTCAAGATAGCCATATACAGCTTGGAAGCGATAGTCGAATTGGTTTCGCGGAAGAAGACGAATCTGAATATCGTCAGTATCCGGAGTTCAAGGATGCCAGAGGATCTCTACAAGGTCTTTGAGCATTATCCTAAGAACTTCAAGAGCATCATAATGGAGGAGTTTGACGACATCGAAAGCCCGGACGACATGTTCATAGTCCCGGAGGAGGAACATGTGAAGAGGATCCTCGAGTGGGCGAAGGACAAGAACAACATAGCTGTGCATTGCACTGCCGGCGTGTCAAGGAGTTCTGCTATCGCATATCTGATAGCCTGCTCAAAGATGCCGGCATCGGAGGCGATCAAAGTTCTCAATCCGAACTTCCATAGTCCGAACGACCTGGTCATACTCCACGGGATCAAGCTGCTGGGAGACTATTCCATATTTACAGAATACATCAAGTGGAGGGAAAAAGCGGATTTGCATGAGCCGGAGGCTTGCAATATCCCCGGATGATTGGATTGATGGATGAATGGATGGTTGGGAATTATAACGGAGCGCCGGCCTCTGGCCGTCAAGTATGAGAAAGATTTAACATCTAACGATTATAAACTTGACAGGATAACTGGATTTACATGATATAAATAAATCAGGATAATCCTGTCTAAATAGCTAAAATATGAAGATTGATAAGAAATACAGAATAGCAGGTGCTTTCTGGGGCCTGATCTGCGGAGATGCCCTGGGGGTGCCTGTCGAGTTCAAATCACGGGATTATCTGAAGGAAAATCCTGTCGAGGAGATGATGGGCTATGGAACCTACCATCAGCCTACAGGCACATGGTCCGATGATACTTCAATGGTACTTGCCAGCATTGATGCCTTATATTCCTCCGGCTACAAGCCTCTCGTAATGCTCGACAAGTTCTGCGACTGGCTCTACAATGCAAAATACACTCCTCATGGAAAGGTCATGCTCACCCTTCCTGGTTGGCTCTTGTCTCCTTGAACAATAGCCTCCCAGGACGATGCCTCTTGCCAATTATCCGCGGGTGTTTTTAATTGTCGTCAAAGGGGAAATATAATTGTCGCGCGAGGTGCCCCAGTGCCTAACCAATCTCCGAATCCTTTCCATCCTGATGAAGAGTAGACGAGATTGGGATTTGAAGGTATGTCAGAAGGAATCTGTCCCCTTTCTTGAAGATCACCAGCACAATAACGTCTCCATTCCTTGTTATGTTTCAGATTGAGCTTGTGGACAAACGCCCGAGCCTCAATAAAAGGCCTGTATACTCTTTGAGATGGCGGAATATAATTCGATCCTAACCAATCACCAATTCCTTTCCACCCCTTGTTTTTGTATGAGCACCAGGGGCACAACGGAATATCTTTTGGCAATGAACCCTTGTCTGGTCTTTCTCCTTTGCAATAGGCCGTCCATTCCGATTGGTTCCTGAGACTTAAGTTCCTGGCAAAATTACGGGCTTTCACAAACGGGCGATATATACGTTGATTGGGGGCTATTGTACCTGTCCCTAGCCAGTCACCCATTCCCTTCCATCCTTTGCCGGAATAGACTTGACTAGGTGCTATAGGAATATCTAATGGGCGTTTCCTCAAATGTTTCATCTTGCCGTGACAGAAGGAGTTCCACTCGCTCATACTTTTGAGTTTCAGTTTGTGTACAAAAGATTTTGCATTATCGTAGGAGCGCCACCCTCCTTTGCGGAACGGGGCTCCAAGCCAGTCCCCTGTCCCTTTCCATCCTTTATTAACATATATGTCGCTAGGATATGCTGGAATATCTTTAGGCAATCGTCCCAGATTTGACATGTCTCCTCTAGAGAATGCCACCCATTCCTTTCCGGTTTTGAGTCTTAGGCTACGGGCGAATTTACGGGCTTTCTGGAACGAAAGGTATCTACGGGAACGAGTGGCGACCACCCCTGTCCCCAACCAGTCGCCAACGCTCTTCCATCCTTTTTTTGCGTAAACGTCTTCAGGGTAAGCGGGAATATCGACAGGCAATTTGCTCTTACCCTCCATTTGACCTTTGCAGAATATGCTCCACTCCTTTCGGCTTTTGAGTTTGAGTGCACGGGCAAAAGCTCTCGCTTCATGAAAAGATCGATATTCCTTTTTGTTGGGTGAAATTCTATGGGTGCCTAGCCAATCGCAATATCCTTTCCACCCTTTACCGGAATAGACGGCTTCAGGAGCCGCCGGAATATTATTTGGAAGTCGTTCCAGATGTGGCATCTTACTTCGGGCAAAATCTCGCCATTCATTTTCATTCTTGAGTTTTAGTTTTTTGGCAAATGATCTAGCCTGCGGAAAAGAACGATATTCTTTGAGATGGTTTGCAATATTACCAGTCCCCAGCCAGTCACCCATACCTTTCCAGCCCTTGTCGGCGTAGGTATTGTAAGGCATTATTGGAATATCCGCAGGGAGTTGCCCTATATGCGGCATTTGTCCTCTGGCAAAGGAGAGCCATTTATTTTGAGATTTGAGTTTGAGTTTACGTGCAAAAGACCTTGCTTCAGGGAATGGGCGATAGGTTTTGATGGAGGGCGCTATGGTGCCGGTCCCTAGCCAGTCTCCCATACCCTTCCAACCCTTGTCGGCATAGGTGCCATCAGGTTTCTTGGGAATGTCATCTGGAAGCCGCCCTAGACGTGAAATTTTCCCCTGTGAATAAGCAATCCATTCCTTTTGGCTTTTGAGATTGAGTTTACGGACAAAAGTCCGAGCCTCATCAAACGTTCGGTACTCCCTGAGATATGAGGCAATCGTTCCAGTCCCCAGCCAATCGCCAAATCCCTTCCATCCTTTGGCGGCATAAGTACCATGAGGGTTAGCTGGAATATCAACAGGCAATTTCCCTAGATGAGGCATTTCCCCTTGGGTATAGGCAAACCATTCTTTTTGGCTTTTTAACTTTAGTTTACGGACAAATGCCCGTGCAAAAAGAAATGAACGAAACTTTTTAAGTCGGTCAGCGATTCTACCGGTCCCAAGCCAGTCGCCCATATTTTTCCATCCCTTGCCGGCATAGGTTCTATGAGGATTTGTTGGAATGTCGGGAGGTAGACAATTATTGTGGAGTATTTCCCCTTTGCAATATGCTCGCCATTCAATTTCCTTTTTAAGTTTGAGTTCGTGGACAAATGCCCGAGCCTCATCAAAAGGTCGCCATGACAACTTAGCCAACCGCGACCAGCATTTCAATTCTATGGATTCCAGGAATCTGTTAGCATCAATTTCAACACCAAGCGGTATGTCAATATCTACAGGCATATTTTTGCCACTTGGCTTTTGGCCTCCTGATATCGTCCGGAAATACTCGATGATGCGTTCATCGTTTGCTGCAAGAGCCCTGAGTGTTGAGATTAATGATTCATATCCCGTCTCTCCAAGATTTATTTCAAAATCTTTTTCATCGTCAACGAGAATCGGGACAATAACGTATCCGAATTTCTTTCCTGGATAGGGGCGAAGCGCCCTGCCAACTGCTTGAACAATGTCAACCTTACTGCCTCTCGGATCCGCGAAGAGGACACAGTCTATGTTAGGAACATCGACACCTTCAGTAAGGCATCTCGCGTTTGTGATCAATGCCTTGTCAGATTTTTCAAAACAATCAATTTCATTTTTCCTCACTGCGGTCGGAGTAGAACCGGAAACATGGAAAGTATCAAGATGTCCATACTCATTGTCGAACGTATCTGTCAAAATATCCTGCGTCTCCTTGAAAGCGATTGATCTTGATATGCTACTATGAAATGAGACAGCATGTTTAATTGGATATTTATGCATTGCTTTACGGAGTGCTATTGCCGCAGCAAGCATTCCCGCTTCAATATCCTTGTCCCATTTACCCTTATCCGGGCGGACATAGAGATTTTTTTCAACTAACCTGGCCAACTCGGTACGTCCGACATTAATCGTGACAATCTTGTAATCGCTTAATATTGGCGGTGTGCGTTCCACTGCCGCTTTAAAAGACAGCATTTCGAAAGTGTCACCATAGATTAGCGGGTCTTCCATGCTGGCGATTTCTTCGCTTGAACCGAGATATCTCCTCTCGGTAGCTGTCATAAACATGCGGTGCTTGATTATAATGTTATTATCGCAGATAAGGTGGCTGAACAGGCTGTCCTTCCTGCCAGCGGTATTGTGGGCTTCATCAAATATGCCGAGGTCAAACGTCATCTTTGCCTTTTTTGAAGCCACAGATATGGTTTTGCCGCTTTGATATGTTGTGATGACAACTATCTTGCATTTACTATTATTCTTAAGCCAGTTAGCGATCTCTTCAGTATCGGTATAGACATGAACGCCTAGGTCCTGTACAAGCACAGCCATGTCATCCTTTTCAAACTCCCGAACCGTTTCATCGCTACATACGCAGATCCAACGGATGTCCTTTTTATTGGCATATGATTCCTTAGTCCAGACGCCCAGCGTTTGCTGTATGAGGGATAGGCTTGGAACTGCAACAAGAATCGAGTTAGACTTCAATTTCTCCGCAATCCAATAAGCGGCTAGACTTTTCCCTGTTCCACAAGGCATTATCATCTTGCCACGTGTATTTTTCTCATGGATGAAATGTTTTTCAGCGTTCTTTATGGCACTCGCTTGATGCTCTCTGGGCTTAAGAGGTTTCGGGAGAAAAATATCACCGGTAAGATAGCGGTGAAGTCGGATGAAGAAATCATTGTCAAGTTCTCGCCATTTGTCGCCAGCACAAAAGCTTATCTTATTTTCATATAATTCAAGCTTATGACTGAAACGGTCGGCTGTGGTACAGACGAGAGCAAGGGATATCCCTTTGCATATTCCGAAAGCAAGGTCTGTAAAAGTACTCAATTCCTTTCTTGTCAGAGAATGGGTTACGTCTTCACGATACTTGCATTGTACAGCCCAGAACTCTTCATCTTTTGTCCTCAGCAATATGTCTATACCTTCGTCCTGGCGGGGGAGATTGAGATCCTTGCTTATTTCATAGGGGACATCTTTTAGGAGCCAGACATCTTGAAGTTTTGTGGCATATTCGGGATGGAGTTTGAGATAATAAAAAACTAGCTTTTCAAATGCATCGCCCTTTGCTTTATTATCAAGTAGCGCCAGGGATGACCTAAATTCATCCCAAGAGTTAGATTGAATGAGAATTTTATTATTAAAACAGGCCATGGGAATTTCTCCCGTTGTTGAAATTGGAACATGATGGTTCCCTTAATCCGGTATAGAATACCGGTGCCTAAACAAACAAAAGGAAACCATCATGAAGGAAACTACATTGCTGGGAACGTTGGGTCAAGTAGGAAACACGGAGGCTGGAGCAATATTCCGAGGATTCATGCACGATGCCGTACGTTTGAGTTTTATTGATGTGATGCTGAAAGAGGTTGAGACGCTTTGCGGGCCGAGTTATCGGCCACTTGCAGGCAACCAAACCTATCGTTCCGGGAGTGCGCCTGGTGTCTGTCTGCTGGAGGGGTGCATCGAGCGTGTGGCTCGTCCTCGTGTCAGGCGCAAAACATCAGGGGGAAGCGAAGAAATAAGACTTGAGAGCTACAACGCCGCACGAAATGCCGATGCTGTGAGGGAGGCGATATTGCGTGCGTTTCAGGCCGGAGTGAGCGGAAGGGATCAGAAACGTCTATATCCAAAAAGTCCTTTAACCTCGAAAAGTTCTGTAAGTCGTCTATGGGTGGAAGAAGGTGTGAAGAAGATTGAAGAACTTCGTGGACGGGAGATAAGCGGGGAGTTTTTTTTCGGACTGATGCTCGACGGGATATGGCTGAGCGAAGATCTTACTGCGGTAGTGGCCATAGGAATGACCTGCGACGGGCGCAAGATTGTGCTCGATTTCCAGGTTGGAAGCAGCGAGAACCGTGAGGTATGCGATGATCTGCTCGACAGACTTGTCAGACGTGGATTCAAGCCTGTCGCACGGCTTTTGAGCGTTCTTGACGGTTCGGATGCCCTGAAGGGGAGCGTGCTGGCGCACTATCCTGATGCCATCACGCAACGTTGCCTCATCCACAAGGAGAAGAACATAAGAGGATGTCTGTCAAGGCGTCATTATGGTGAGCTCTTCGGGTATTTCAAAAGGCTGAGGAATGCCCAGGGGGCTGAAACAGGGAGGGAGATTTATAATGAGTTGCGTGAATTTCTCGCTTCGAAGAACCTCAAGGCGCTTGCAAGCCTCGACGAGGCCGGTGAAGATATCATCGCCCTGCACCTGATTGACGCTCCTGCAACTCTCAACGTTTCTCTTCTGAGCACCAATTTCATCGAGAACTCATTCCGGAATGTCCGGGCGAAGATAGGCAGGGTGAAGAGGTGGAGGGC
>JANYBI010000194.1 GCA_025360875.1 Lentisphaerota bacterium | reverse complement strand
TGCGGGATGTAAGGCTACCCCGGTGAACCTGTTAAAAACATTGTCTTCAGTTAAATGGGATGATGACTCTCTAGGATACTTAGTTTTCAACATCATTGAATTTAATCCATACCTGCTGGAAAAAACTGACAAGAAAGAGATAGAAAAAGCTTTGTTGAAATTTATTGATAATAATAGGGATGCAGGCTCCTTTGTGACAGAGCGCCTCGTCCAAATAAATTATAGAGACCTGGCTTTGAAATATCTCCATAATATTATTGACAGCAAAGAACTTAAAGCCGGCAAATACAAGCCTGTACTGTTGCTTTTGAAGTATTTCAATGATCCTTATGGATATGAATATTTACTAGGAGAGATATCAGATAAGCACGGCGAACTGCTAATTGCGAAAAACTTCGGCAAGATGATAGTATTTAACGGTGTCTCACAGGGCAATGCAGTTTTCCGATCAGATAAAATTCTTGAAGCCATATTGCTGAATATCTATAGCGGACATTATGTTGCCAATACTAAGAAGAAGATGGACGAGATGGCTGAGGAATACATGAATGTCTATGAGAAGACTAGAAAAGAAATGAATTTCAATATTGCAACAGCCCAGGAATGCAGGGAACGTGTATTGGCTGAGGTAAGGAGAAAAGATATCATGGTATTAAAAAAGAAGTATAACGAAGCCTTTGCCGAAACAGTTAAGGACAACCTGCCATTAGAAAAATTTCTTAAGTCTCTCAATCTTGATGTCTGGCTTGGCGTGAACGAAGATAAAGCTGAAAATATTAATGACTTGGAAAAGCAACTCATCCAGGCTTACCATTCCGGCAACCAAGTTAAAATAACAGAGGTGCTTCAATCTGTGGTAAGAGCATACCCTCAAGAAGTAAAGAAGAATGTTCTGATAGACTGGATAGAGGTAGCGGGAAATTTGATGTCTACTATAAAGAAGAATGAAAAGGCCTATCTCCTGTATGAGGTTTGCGGGGGAGACGATAAAAGCGAGCTTTATTCTGAAAAAATGGAAATTAATGCATATATGTCTCTCGCACAATGCAACAGCACGGCTCTGGAGAGCAAGAAAATTAGAGCATTGTTTAACAGATACCTTGAGAAAAACAAGAATGAAAGCCCTGAATTCATAGCTACAAACATATATACCCTTTTTGCCTTTCTCTTCAAAGAATCCGGTGATTTGGAATCGGCAAAGGAACTACTTAGGACTGCCATTGCCAAATATGGAAATGATGAGAAATTAGGTCCAATCTTAAATGATGTGCTTGGACAGTATTCAAATGATGATTCATCGAATAAATGAATGGGGATTATTTCTTGCCATTCATCTCCATCCCCGGCACGATCCTGAACCCCATGTTGTCGTATGACGATTCCGGACTGTCGAGCCCCCCTGTAGGACGATGAACACTTCTCGGCAGGCTGTCTCGTCAGAGCAACAATCATGTATTGCTTTTCCAAAATAATGGTACACCTTAAAAGGCGCACTCATTTATATTCAATATTTATTTAAAAAGGGATATATCATGATTGGAAGTCTTACAGGAAAGCTTAAGGAATCGTCGTTCACGGAAATACTCATCGATGTCCATGGCGTCGGATATCTTGTGTTCATACCTCTGAGCACGTTTGACAAGCTTCCGAAGCCCGGCGAAGAGGCAAGCGTGCTGGTATATACGCATGTCAAGGAGGACGACATCCAGCTCTACGGTTTTGCCACCGTCCAGGAGAAGCAGCTGTTCAAGCTGCTGATGACCGTTTCCGGAATAGGTCCCAGGATAGCGTTGAACGTGCTGAGCGCGATGAGCGTGACCAGTTTCTGCACGGCCGTGGCAAACGCCGATCTGAAGGCGATCAACCAGATAAGCGGAATCGGGAAAAAGACTGCGGAACTGATCGTGCTCGAACTCAAGAACAAGGTCAAGGATATTTCGCCTGAATCGGCACATGCGAAAAACAAAGTCTCCGATGCCGTTTCAAAGGCGACGGAAGACGCGGTCCGGGCGCTTGTCCAGCTTGGATTCAAGCAGGAACCTGCAATGAAGGCGATACACGAACTTGCGGCAGGAATGGATCAGAAGGAATGCTCGACGGAGAATCTTATCCGTCTTTCTTTGCGTTCTCTCAATAAATAAATTTTGGCGGACGCCAAAATTTATCCTTTGATAGCGCCTTCGGTAAGGCCTTTTGTGAACAGTTTCATCGTGAAGATGAAGAGTATGATTACTGGAATGCTCGCCAGCGCGTAACCCGCCATGAGAGGTCCCCACAGCTTGATGTATTCGCCCGCGATCCTGAGCAGCTGGACCATTACCGGCAGCTTGCCATGGTCGCGAATTACGATGAGAGGCATGACGAAGTCGTTCCACTGGGAGATGAAATTCATGACCCCGACCGTGCCCAGGATCGGGCCGGACAGCGGAAGCACGATGATCCTCATCTGCTGGAAATGGTTGGCACCATCTATTTCCGCGGCCTCAAAAAGATCCTGGGGGATGTCCTCGACAAATGATCTGAGTACGAATATCGCAAATATCTGGCCGGCGGAAGTTCCGACGATGATGAGGCATGAGAGGGTGTTCAGCAGGTTCATGTCGTTAAGGAGATTGAAAAGAGGGATCAGGTTGGCAATTGCCGGCATCATCATCATTATAAGTATGGCGTTCCAGAAGAAGGTTGACAGGGGCATCCTGTACCGCGCAAAGAAATATGCCGCGCACAAGGCGACGAAAAGGGTGCATATGGTTCCTGTTATCGATATGACAAAGCTGTTTGCGAGCGATGGCGTGATCATCTCATACGCGACCTTCCAGTTTTCCCAGTGGAACGGCTTTGTCAGCGTGGCCGGCGCGAAATAGAACTGCGTATTGTCCTTGATGCTGACAATCACCATCAGGTACATCGGCAGGAGGGCCATGAGAAGCACAAAAAGGATCGTGAAATGCTTCATACCCCTCAGCAGAAGGTCTTTCAATAAACCTACTGCCTTTATGCCCGGTTCCGGCTGCTCAGGCATACTGGCTGATACGGAATTTCCAGCTCCGGAATCCACACCGCTCTTTTCATTGGCATTCCTGATATTCTCCCTGATCCTCCTGAAGAACATGGCGATGTCATGATATGGTATCGAGGCTATGAACAGCGCAATCGCCACAGCCCTGAAATGTCCTGTATAGAATAGCAGGATTGCTACGGCAAACGCAATTCCCTGGACTGATTTCCTCTGCCATTCCTTCATGTCGTTCCACACGGTCAGGATATTGCTCATCTTCTGGAGGCTCATGACGATAATTGTCAGTATGATACCGACTGCACAGGCGAAGCCCATGTCTTGGTCGATGAAGGCCTTTCTGAGCATGAAGAGCGCAGGGACAGTCGCATTTCCGCCGGGGCCACCTTCCATTCCGGCAAGGGCGAGAATCATTCCCGCATCCTTGATCGTGTCGATTATGACAAAGACCAGCAGGAGATTGATCGACGATACAATCAGGGGAAGCTCTATCTTTGTGAACTTGGTCCACCAGTTGACACCGTCAACATCACCGGCTTCATAGATATCTTTCGGGATGCTCTGGAGTTTTGCCAGATACATGAGGACCGCAAACGATCCGACCCACGGGAATCCCCAGAGTATGCAGGCGGAAACTATCAGATTGGGATCACCGAGCCATGCGGGCGAATTGCCCACCTTAAAGATGCCGCCCCAGTTGAAAAAATGGTCAGCCCACACAAGCACGTTGAAAAGTCCGCTGGAGAAAAGGAACTTGTTGAGATATCCTGCCGTGGCTTCGAAGAAGAATGAACGCCAGATCAGCACGATGATGAGGCCGGGTATGACCATGGGTATGACAAAGAGGATCCTGTATGTGAGCTGCATGAATTCGCTACGGCACCTATGGATGCAGACTGCGACCGCAAGCGCAGGGATCATCTTTATAACGTTGAAGATTCCGAGGGTGAATGCCAGTTCGAACGAGCGCCAGAAGTCGGAATTCTTCAGGAGTTTTATATAGTTCTGGAAACCGACATATTCTGAGATGTCCGCGCCGTTCCACCTGTAGAAGCTGTGGAAGACTCCGCTCATCGCAGGATAATACTGGAAAAGGGCGATCAATATGATCGTCGGAAGAATGAACAGGTACATCTCCCAGTGATAATGCACCTGTCTCCATTTTATCGATTTGCCAGCCATAAGTACCTTAATTTTAAAAGTGTCAGAGTGTCAGAGTGTCAGAGTGTCAGAGTTATAAAACTTTGACACAGGCGACATCTTGAAATTGTGTCGCCGATGACACTATGATACTTTGATACTTATTTTCCCTTCTTCACTCTTTCCTTAACCTTCTCAATCACTTCTTTGCTATATTCATAAGGGCCGTGATCCTTTGTGAAAGGCGGTCCGTCATCCGCATATTTAATCTCGTTATAGACGTTTATCTCCTGGAAAACCTGGCGGTCCCTGGTCTGGGTCCTGTACTTTATCCAGAACGTCCTGGCCTCGTCGGAATCCTTCGGGGCGAGCATCGCCTGCGAACGGAAACCTGTAAGGAACCTCTCATTCGAAGGTATCGCCCTTTTCCTGTCCTTCATCTGCTCCATGAAATCATCATATCCTTTGGTCTTGTAGAATGGCTCGAATTCATCTGCGAGCCTGCTGAACTTGAAATTGGGATCGACCTGATAGAGCGACGCAAGCTGCGTCCATTTTATCCAGGTTTCGCCTCCCAGCCACACGTTGAAGTTCGGGTATATGCCGAAGAAACAGGGCTTGAAGTCCTTCAGGAGCGGATCGGTCTCCGTGTTTTCAACTGATGGAATCCATCCGATTATCTTGTTCAGCTTCTCATTGTTCTCCTTCGACGCCATGAACATCAGGAAATCCAGGGCGACCTCGGGATTCTTGCTTGTCCTAGTGACTCCATAATTGAAACCCAGGCCCGGATTCTCATATCTTGGTCCGAGGACAACATCTCCATATTCGGGATCATCATTCGTCGGCATCGGGAAGTCCATCACTCCTACGGTGAAATTCCCTTTGGCCTGCTGCTGGAGGCTCATGGCGTCCCAGGTGCCCGTAGTCATGAAAATCGCTCTCTTCTGGGCAAAAAGGAATACTCCTTCGTCGCGCGACAGTCCTGTGAAACCGGGCTGGCAGAAGTCGGCGATTTCCCGGACCATCTGATATTTCGCCTCTATCGGCCTGCACCTGAAATCAAGGAGTCCGGACTTGACGGCTACATACATTTCGTCATTACCGACATACCCGTCCCTGTTCAAGTCAGCCTTTTCAATGATTTTATAGGTCATCATGTCGCAAAGGGCGCCTTCCCATATCCCAAAATGGTATTTCGAACCTACCACCGGAATATATTTTCTCCCCTTCTCATCGGTCATTTTCGACACTTTGCTGCAGATGTCGTAAAATTCCCTGTAGGTCTTAGGAGGCTCATTCAGTCCCGTAAGCTTTTTGTAAAGGTCAACATTGTAGAACACCCTTATCGCAAAACTCGACAAGGGGATCATCATGTATTCCTGGAGTTCATTCACATAGCCGGCAGCCATGCCGTCCTTGAAAGTGTTCCTGAGGGGGGTTTTTGCAAACTCGTTGTCCTTGTTATAGGGATTGGGCTTGTTCACGAAAGGCGTTATCACATAGCAGTAGCGGTTGAAGTATGCAAGCATGACCTGATAGGGTATCATGCCCATCTCAAGAATGTCCGGAGCCGTCCCGCTCATGATCTGCGTGCTCAGCCACTGTCCGTAAGTGCCTTCCGGAATTGCTTCCTGCAGAACCCTTACATTGGGATGCGTCTTCTGATATTCCTTCGCCATCTCGTTGATGCCGTCGCGGACACCGGACTCCAGCTGCCAGTGGCTTATCCTGAGGGTGATAGTCCCCGGAGGCGCCTCCTCATAGCGGTACAGGGCTACCGATACCAGCGCCCAGACATACACGATCACGATTATGATCAGCGAATGGTATTTTTTAAGAAATTCAAAAATACTTTTCAAAGCTAAACCTTCAATTCTTTTCGATGTTCGATGTTCAATTTTCTTTCCTAAGCTTCGTCTCCAGCGCATCCATTCTCTCAATCGCCCTTTTCGCGGCAAAATTCCTTCTCTCCCGGGGATATTCCTTCATCATCAGACTGTAATATTTGCGGGCGGTGTCGAAGTCGCCGACCTCGAATTCGGCAACAGTCGCAATCGCCCAGTATGCGTTGGAATTGTCCATCCATGGATTCTTCGGATCTATCTCCCTCTTCCCAAGCTCATTCAGCATCGCATCCAACTGCTCCTGCTTCTTCCCCAGGGTCTCACATGCCTTAGAATAAAGGCTCCAGGCGCTGCTGATGAACGGTGAGTCCGGATGCGCCTTTATAAACTCGTCAATCCTGTCCTTTGCGAATTCCGCATCCTCCTTGGTGAACACGGCGAGATAAGTCCCTATCATGTAGATGAACGCCTCATGCCCTGCAATCTGATCCGGGAACTTCTCATAGATTTTTTTATATCCTTCCCGCACTTTCGGGAAATCCGGCGTCTTGTCGGCGGAGACCATATGTTCCATCCTGACCAGTGCAAGCATGCTCCAGGCGGCAAATTCGCTGTCCGGAGACTTCCTGATGATCTCATTGAAAACAGCTCCGGCGGCATCCTTGTCGCCATATGGAAGCTGTTCAAGCCAGTAGGTGCAGGCAAGACCGTAAAGCGACTGGAGTCCCTCATTGGAATTTTCCGGTACGTTGTCAATAACCTTCCTGAAGATCTTCTTGGACTGGGTGTATTCGCCCATCCTGAACTCGAGCCAGGCTGAAGCTATTTCATCAAGGGGCTTTTCAATCTTGGACTTCTTCTTTTCAATGTGGAAAAGAAATGCCGCAAAAATGACAGTAATAACTATCAGTACAACGAGCAATATTTGGAAAGGCCTGTTTGATTTCACTGGATTTCCCTGTTAAACACAAATTCCAATAAGGTTAATCCGTTTGAGCTGAATTCAATTCACGGAAGGTGATTTTTTCAATAAAAACTCCCCACTTCGGAATGAAGCTCCGCGCAGTTTGCGGCGCAGTATTTCCTATTACTGTGGAGATCTAAGGCAGCTGACGACCGGCAATTTTAACCTTCTTGCCTAGCGCCTCTATGTCAGCAAGATCCTTGTGTCTGGAAATTGCCTTCTTGTTTTTTATAAAGTCATCTTTTGAAATGAAGAAAACCTTCTGTCCTCCAAGAACACTCTCAATCTTATTATTATAAACCTGTGACCATTCTACGCCTGTAATAGATGTGACAATATCAATTCTCACAGGAGGAACGCCCAGCTGGATCACCTTGTCAGGTTCAGTAAAATCGGATTCCTGCAACTTCAAGGATCCAAAACCAAAAGCTTTTAGGGCTGAAAGTATTTTTGAGGCGTTAGTCTTGTCAGGCTTTACGAAGAAATCCAAATCCCCGGTATATCTCGGGGCTCCAAGAAAAGCCAGGGCATAGCCGCCGACGATGACATATTCAACTCCGTGAGAGTTGAACAACCCTATAAACTCTTTGAAGTCCTTGTGTATTTCCATGAAACTGCCTTCTGAGAATTTCCACAGCGCTTATCCGTTCATCCGGAGTCTTTCCAAGCCAATATTTCAAGTCATCCTTCTGAGATGACTTTTTTATCTTCCCGATTTTAACACATTTTGTAATCATATAAGATAATCTACATTGGCAAACACCCTTGGCAAATCAAATCCTACCGATATATCTTACCGGAGAGGCAATTTCAAAATTGCCACTTTTGAACTGATTTCTAAAGTTGGAGTTCACGGCTTTAGCGTGCGTAACTTATTTAATATCAAGACACACTAAAGTTGTGAACTCCAACTGAGAATGTTGCCGCAGTAACCGTTTTCGGTAGTTTTGAAATCAGCTCTGGAGATGAAGGTGTTTTCACTATATTGGAACGAAAAGGAACTGATGCTTGACACTTTCATCTTGACTTCAATTTTCCGTTTATGTGGAGCCTTTCTGTGCTTCAACTGCGAAAAGAAGGAATTTTTTCACTATCATCCCATAGCTATTAATATTTGACTGTTTTCAAGAGCCTTCCCCTCTGAAGGACTCTTGTTTTTCCAAGATGCCATTTCTGATTTTTCATATTTCCCATAGACGCGTCTAGCACGGTGCAAGACCCGGCAGATA
>JANYBI010000183.1 GCA_025360875.1 Lentisphaerota bacterium | reverse complement strand
CAGCAGAATTTCCAGCTAACGCCTGAAGAAGCAAATTCCATAATGCAGGGATTCAGCAAAGTGTATGTGCAAATCACAGCAGATCCAATTTTTAAGAATATTCCTTCAGCGCTCTCAGATTGTTTTTCAAAAAATCCGAGTCGTAACGGACATTATTTCATATACTCTCCTACAGAAATAAACGACAAAACCCAGTTAATAACTTTTTTGCACGGATTTGGTGGCAATTTACTTTTTTATTCCTGGATACTTAAGGAGCAGTTTCCCAACAGCATAATAATCGCTCCCTCTTACGGGCTTAGCTGGCAGGATGGTCCAAGCGGATATCTACAGGAGATTTACAAGGATGTTTCCAATCGCTCGAAGGTGAAATTGACTAAATCATGGCTATTTGCCGTTTCCGCCGGAGGACCTGCGGGTTTCCGCATTTACAATGAAAATCCTGCTTTGTTCAAAGGCTATGTTTGCCTTGCATCATCTCCTCTGCCGTCACAGATGAAAGGGCTAGACAAAAACCTCAAAGTTCTCATGCTAAATGGAATAAAGGACAACCGATTTCCAATCGCTGGCGTCAGGGAATCTGCTGCGGCACTATCAAAACAACTACCAAATTTCAAGGCAATGGAAATTGATTCCGATCACTTCTTTCTTCTCACAAAAAGAGATGATACATTCAAAATTATCCAAGACTTCATGACACAAGCAGACTATCCCACAAAGAATAAACCTTAAATCACACGCAATAATGCGTTAACTACAAACAAGGAATGCAAAAACAAATTTATCCGAACAAGTGATGCCGGCGGGACGTTTACCTGCCTATGGCAGCGCCTGAGGCGACCAGGGCCAGCGCTCCGGTAAAATTATAAAATCCGCTTCGGATTTTATGCCATGTACTCGAAGTTCTGCTTCATGCCCTTGTCCCAGCCTTTCCAGAGGAAATCATTTTCCCTGCCGTCGGCGATGAGCCTGAACGCATAACGCACCTGTTCCTCGTAGAACTCGCAGAAAGCTCCGCGGTTGGTGAGGTCCCTGTTGTTCATCGTGTAGGCTTCAGCCGGGCATGGCGCACCACAGAAATGCTGGATCGCGCAGTTCATGCAGGGGTTGATCTGCTCAGTCTGGCGTTCAGACACCTTGCGGAATACTTCGGTTTCGAGCACCTTTGGGATCTGGTCCTTGAAGAGATTTCCGCCTTTGAATTCCTTGACTCCGACAAACTCGCTGCATGGGAACATGTCCCCGTTGGCGGCAACTGCAAAGAAACAGCGTCCTCCTCCGCAGGGAGAAATATCGCACATGAGCCTGCGGGCCGATGGAGCTACGATTCCAAGTATGATATTTGAGAAATTCGCAACTATCAGCTTGCGTCCGGTCTTCCTGTAGAGTTCCCAGCTCCGTTCAAGGGCCTTGATGTAATGTTTTGCGGCTTCAGCATCATCAGGCTTGACGGTACGCGATCTCTCCTGCGTGCAGCGGATTATGTTGAGCATGCAGACCTTGACGCCCGCCTTGTGGAAGAAATCGACAGTATCCGACAGCCTGGCCATATTCTCAGTCGTAATAGTGCAGATGACATTGAAACCGGGATGATCCTTCAGCCTGTCGATAACCTTTATGATCTGGCTGAAATATCCTTCGCCCTTCCAGTCGCGGCGGAGCTTGTCTGCGGTTTTCGCATCAGGCCCGTCGATTGAGATTCCGATGCCGACATTGTGCTTCAGGACGAAATCAATAGCCTGGTCATCGAGCAATGTGGCGTTGGTCTGGATACCGAAATCGAAATCACCGGAGAATTTCTCTATTCCGGCAAAGACAGCTTCCTTGTTCGTGAGAGGTTCCGCGCCATGGAATATGATCTGGGGATTGCGCCCCTTCGGAACAGTCGTCTTGAAATATTTCTTCAGGATCGAGAGACCCTCGATGAGTTTTTCCTTCGACATGTTGGCGCCATGTTTCCTCATCTTCTCAGGGATATAGCAATATGTGCAATTGAAATTGCAACGGTCGGTCGGATTGAAATAGACGGCGGAGGGCTTGAGTCCGAAACGAAGCGTCTGCATCTCCTTCAGGAACTCATCTTCCTTCTTCTTGAAAGAGGCAATGAACTTGCTGTCGGAAATGATCGTTCCGAGATGATCCTTGCGGGCCAGAGTCCAGAAAGCGGTTTTCGGGTTGATAAGGGCTGTAAAATCCTTGTGTCCGATATCGATGGCGAGAAAGTTCGGACCGTATCCGGTATTGAGGTTGTTGCTGTTCATATGAAATTTTGCATTCCGCCCGTACAGGCCGACAGCTACCGGTAAAAATTTCCGGCAGCTGCCAGACCCGTCCAGGCAAAATTTTATTTTTCCTTGATCAGGATGTAGTGGGAGAGTCCTGTCCCGCTTGCGCTGCAGCTCTTCCTGTGGGCGATTGCTTTCTTCGTGGTTCTCTTCTTCATTTCCGTTCTCCTTCTTTTTGTGTTTAATTCCTGTCCGGATTCCGGACAAAATAAAAAGGGTTCCGGCAGACGTTTTGCGTCCGCCGGAACCCTTTGCCATCAGATTCCATAGCATTATTCCCAGACGTCTTCTGGCTCCCGGATCATTCCTCCACAACTGTCTTCCCGAAAAGTTTCAACTTTCAGTGACCGGCCTTGCGGCCTTGTTATGGAAGTCCCCGGATACAGCGGCGGGACCGCGACGGATTCACACCGTCTTCCGTTTTCTGAAAATAACAAAAACTTATATATGATAATCCTGATCAATTAAAATTTCAAGATGTGAATACCTTTAAAAATGCATAAAAATGCATACTGCTGGAATTACACAATACAACCATCTAGATTAAATCATCTTCATGGCAAGTTTAAACTAATTTGAAGGCCAAGCATGACGCATCCTGCCGTACAGGCTTTTTTCGAACACCAGCTCGACTACATATTTTTCATGTATGGGCTGGCGTTCATCCTGCTAGGAACCATCTGCCTGATGATCAGGACAAAAGGGCCTCTCCGGCTTGTCAACCTGGGAATTTTCGGACTGCTCCACGGAATCAATGAATGGCTGGACATGTATGCTATAATCCTCGGGGATAACAAGAATTTCACCAGTCTGCGACTTCTCGTAATGGCTCTTTCATTCTTTTTCCTCTTCGAGTTCGGGCGGGAAAACCTGTTCGGAAGGAAATACCGCTGGCTGATAATACCTTTTTTAATCATAATAGGGCTGGGCATACTCAATAGTTCCGATATTTTCAGTAAAACCATCTTCGGCATGACAGATCTCAACGCAATCATAAGATATTGCCTGGGATTCACCGGCGGGCTCCTCGCAAGCATTGCTTTTTTCAGGAAATCGAGGCATTTCAGCCCTCCAAGCATTCCGCTTCTGATCACATCGTTAGCAATGCTGGCCTATGCAATTGTAAGCGGGCTACTAGTCCCTCAGGCCTCTTTCTTCCCGGCAAGCGAGATCAACCAAAAGGCATTCATAGACCTTTTCCATATTCCTGTCCAGCTTTTCCGTGGCATTCTCGCATGCCTGATAACTGCGGCAATATGGAACTATGCCGAACATACCAGGCCAATTGTATCCGGCAGACTTGAGGTCAAAGGGAAATCTTCCTTCACTGTCTGGATAAGCCTTATTCTCTTCATAGTCCTGATCTTTGGATGGTGTGTGACCGAATACCAGGGACATCTCGAATTGCGCGGCCACACCGGAGATATCCTGAAAATTGTCAAAACCGGCGCGGCAGCAATTGATATCGGCAGGGTAAGGAATCTGACAACGACAGCTGAAGACATCGGCAATCCGGACTACGCCAGGATAAAATACCAGCTGACCAAGATGTGGAAAGCCACAGAAGGATGCAGGTTCTTCTACCTTACAAAGGAAATAGGGGGAAAAATCTTTTTCATGGCAGATTCGGAGGATCCCGCATCCAAGGATTATTCCGCTCCGGGAGATCCATATGCTGATGCTCCGGAAGAGCTTAAAAGTATTTTCATTTCATGCAAACCTGCCGTAGTCGGTCCGTTCACGGACAGATGGGGCACCTGGATATCAGGATTCGTCCCGATGCTTGATAACGAGGGGAACCTTGTCGCTGTATTGTGCATGGACACAAACGCCAAGGACATCATAGCTGCCGTTGAGAATGGCAGGCTCAAACCGATAGTCCTTATCTGCCTGCTGGAAATTCTACTCATCCTGCTCATGATCTATGTCAAGAAGATATCCGAGTCCAGAAGCCTCCTGGCCGCAAGCGAACTTAAGTACAGGAAACACTTCATGGACAACCAGGCCGCGATGCTGATAATAGATCCCTCGACGCAGCAGATCGTCGACGCAAATCCGGCGGCATGCAACTTCTACGGATACAAGATCAACGAACTCACTTCGAAGAGAATACATGAGATAAACGTTTTTCCGACTGAAGATTTCGACGGTTCCAAGACTCATATGAAATCCTGGAGCTCCAACGTCGCCACATTCACCCACCGCATGGCAAATGGTGAGGTGAAGGACGTTGAAGTCTATTCCAGTTCACTCACCGGAGGAGGGAGAATCCTCCTTTGCTCGATAGTCTTCGATATCACAAGACGCAGGAATGCTGAGGCGGCGCTTAGGGACAGCGAAAAGAAATTCCGGGAGCTCATTGAAGGTCTTTCATCATCCGTCATAGTTTTTTCCCCTGACATGACGCTCTTCCTTGCCAATGCGAAAGCGCATGAAATGCTCCTTATAAAGCCTGAAAAACACCATGGCGACAACCTTGTCCTGGACCCGCAGCTGACATTCATCAACGAGGACGGATCGGTACTGGCTTTGAGGGAGATCATCTGCCGCCGGATTTTCAGCTCCAGGGAGTCGGCAAGGAACATAATAGCAGGCATAAGGAAACCCAATTCCCCTGTCCTTTGGACACTGATGAATGCCTATCCCTCTTTCGATTATGTCGGAAATATCATGCAGGCGGTTGTCAC
>JANYBI010000155.1 GCA_025360875.1 Lentisphaerota bacterium | reverse complement strand
TGAAAAGTATGTTGTTGAGGTTCAATGCGGCACATCCGAGCAGATCCGACTGCATGCCGATGAGATTCCGGTCGCGGCAGCAGAAATGCAGAATGGTCTCTATTCCGGCCAGTTCCTGTATCTTGGTGGCCGTGACTATTGGCGAGATCCTCGAACTCGCACGCGGTCCGTCGGGAATGTTTATCGCGTCGATTCCGGCGGCCTTGCACTGTTTTGCCTTCTCTACCGTCTGTTCAAGATCATAACCTTTCGGCGGAACGATCTCCACCGTGGCGATCCAGCCGCCTCCTGCGAACTTCGCAGCAAGTTTCGATTTCTGCGCCATCGGAACAGGTTCCTGGAGATGCTCCTCGTGGTCCTTGACGGTTATCCTCTCGATCTTTGCGGTCTTCGCAAGCGGACGCACGCTCCTGGCGATATCCCTGATGTGGTCCGGACTCGTTCCGCAGCAGCCGCCCACTCCGCGCACGCCGAGATTCACGAAACGCACCGCGTAAGTCGTGAAATATTCCGGGCTTGCCATGTAGATCATGCGCCCTTCCACGTTTTTCGGAACACCGGCGTTCGGCTGGACGATTATCGGGAGGTCAGTCATGTGTATGAGTTTTTCGACCGATGAAAGAATCCCTTCCGGACCGCCTCCGCAGTTGAGGCCGATGGCGACAGGCTTCCTGCCACCGTCCTTGAAGACGTTCAACAGGCTTTCGAGAGGTTCACCCTTGATTGTCTCGGCGTTCTCTTCGAGGGCGAAACTCATCACATAGGGGATCTTTGAGCTCTTGTTCACCGCCTTGAATGCGAAATTCGCATCTGCCACGGAAGGAAGTGTCTCGAAGATTATGAAATCGGCCCCTGCTTCCTCCAGGACACCTATCTGTTCGGCGAGCATCTCTACAACGTGTTGCTCCGACTGCCTGTCGTGGTGGAGAATCTTACCGATGGGTCCGACGGAACCGGCGACCAGCGTGTTCTCATCCCCGCTTTCGCGGGCGAGTTTGACGGCGGCCCGGTTGATATCCTTCAGCTTGTCTCCAAGCCCGAAACGTGAAAGCTTGTTGAAGTTGGCGCCATATGTGTTGGTCGTGAGGACATCCGTTCCGGCGTCGAAGTATTCCCTGTGTATCTGGCTTATGACCTTGGGGGCGGACAGGCAGAGCTCATCGAAGCAGGTGTTCACGAAGAAGTTGCGCTTGTATATCTCCGTGCCCATCGCCCCGTCGAATATCGTTATCTGCGAAGCCAGTTTTTCCTTCAAAGACTGTTTCATCTAGTTTGCACCTTGACGTTATTATTCAAAGGTACAAATTTAACGGGCAGAAGGGATTTTTCAATAGGATGGATGCTTTCTCATGAAGCCAAGAGCCGAGGATTGTCCAATATAATAGCCTGATTCTAATTGTCCTTGGCTTTTTCAGCTTCAACCTTCTCCGCTGTGAAAGTGCCGGAAGCCAGCATGAAACTGAATTTCCCGTCAGTTATCTTGTTGCCTTCCTTGTTCAGCGTGCCTTCCCAGTCTATGGCAATATCGCAGACCACATGGTACGAGGTCTTAAATTTGACTTTTCCATCTTTTGACGCGGACTGGACATCGGATTTGATGATCTCAAATCCGAAAGGACTTCCGGAAATATCCATCTTCTTCTTTTTTCTTTCGTCCTTGTCGTAGAAGACAAGATCCCTTGTCTGGGTAAAAACACTTATATCCTGTCCTCCGCTGTTGACCTTCGTGGCCTTTGTCGAGACTTTCCATGTTCCGGCCATGACATCGTTCTTGTTGTCCTTGGCATCTCCGGCAAGGATCTTCCCGTCCAGGAATAAAAACATCGACAGCATGAAGAAAACGGCGATGACGAAATTTGATTTCATTTTCCATTCCCCTTTCCAATTACCCTAAATACGGATTTCAGCTGCAAATATTTGACATGGAGAATGTCGAAGTCGCAAATAACTTCCAACTTCGCGGCCGACCGTCATATCTTCAGGCGGCGGATCGTCTGCCCCATCGTCCGCAGGACGGCCTGTTCCTCGGGATGTATGTCTCCGAACGGCCTTGGCCCGACATTGAGGAGGAAGACGGCGCCGCGCGCGCGGACATCGCGGTATGTTGCGAGAAGGGATTCCGCGCTCTTGACATTGTGGTTCCACGGCTGGTACGACCATCCCGCGTTAAGGTTCCACCAGCAGGCGGTCTGCCTGTCTCCAATTTCGGTGCAGTTGAATCCGATCTTGTTTTCGCCGGGAAGATCGAGTTCCCAGACCTGGTAGTCCTCGCCCTTGAGCGGCAGGACGTGCGTGTTGTTGGTAACGACCGCGTCCGGCTGCAGCTTGTGTATGATGTCGTATGTGCCGGCAAGATCCCAGGGGCCGCGCGCCGCAAAATATTCCTTCGCGGCCTTGTCGCTGAAAAACGAGCCCGCATTCGGCCAGTAACCGTCGAAAAGGATTCCTTCGATCTTTCCGTAGTTCGTGCAAAGTTCCCTGATCTGGTTCTGGTAGTATTCGACATACTTGCCCCAGTTCTTCCGGTATGCCGGATGCGTCCAGTCGACGAGCGAATAATAGAAGTGGAGTCCCAGGTTCCTGTCGCGCAGCGCCTTTGCAAGCTCGGCCAGGATGTCACGGCGGAAGGGGGTGTTCATGACGGTGAAATCGGTATGCGCGGAATCGTATATGCAGAAACCGTCGTGGTGTTTCGACGTGATGAGCAGGAACTTCTGTCCGGATTCGACCATGAGGTCGGCCCATTCCTCCGCACAGAACCTGACAGGATTGAATTTCTCCATGCGTTTCCTGTAGATTTCGTAGGGGATGCGGTCGGCGTAGTAGATCCATTCATTGCCGCCGGAACTGAGAGAATACAGTCCCCAGTGGGCGGACAGGCCGAATGCGGCCTCCTTGAACTTGCGCAATCCCTTCGGAGACGCCTGCAGTTTCGCACGGCGGGTGTCCTCAATCTTGATGACAGGTTTCTTGACCATCTGCTACTCCTTGGATGATAGGAATTTTGATTTCATGCTGCTGGAAAGATAGTCCGGAAAAGGGAGGGAATCAAGGCATCAGGGGTGCCATCAGTCCTGTTTTCTCATCGTTCGGAACACGCATCAGCCTATTTATCCGCTAATTGCATATTCCCTATCTGGCCCGATCGGGAATTGAACAAGTTACCATGTAGTGAACTCAGAAACATACCATCCGCGCTCTCGGCTTGATTCCACAAACTTGATCTTCTCGAGGGCCAGACTGTAGAGCTCATAGATCAGGACGTCAATCTGGCGATCCGCCTTTAAGTTCTTTCCTATGCTTCGATTCTATTTTCTTGATGCTATTGGCTGTCGGAAGGTTTTCCGGCATCGTACCGCCAAGTTCCTTGATAGTCTGCCGCACCTTCGCTCCGACCTCATGGTGCGTCCGGTTTGCGGCGGCTTTGCCCTGAATCTTGTCACGGCGAAGCTTTTCCTCGGCTTGTGTTGCACGGAACAGGTTTGCAGCCAGTTCTGTACTGCCCATATGATCAAGGATTTTCTGGCTTTTTTTCAGGTTCTTCCGCCGGTGGATGTCTTCCTGTTTCAGTCCACCGTAAAGTCCCATATAACCGTGGTTCTGGAAAATGGCGTAATCAACCGGCTCCACGACACCCGCGTCCTTTGCGACATCTGCAAGTTGCGCGTTATGGCGCCTGATTTCATCCCGCAGAAGAAGTCGTCTTTCCTCTTCAATACGTTCGTCGTTGAGCTCCTGGCGGCGTGTCTGGATGGCGAAATATGTCTGGCCGTGCGCGACGATCTCCTTTTTCGGATCTGCGTTCTGAATGGTCAGATAGCAGGCATATCGAGACATAAGCACGGTGCTCACCGACCGCTTCCCGCCTTTGCCGATTTCGATCATTTCGGTGACGTCAACGAAATGATCCTCAATCTTATGCCCGCTGTTGAAACAGGCTAGCTTCGCCTTCTCTATTACCGACTCGAAATTTCGGTAGTCGCCATATCTGAGGATTTCAGCGAATTCTCTGCTTGACCAAAACTCCGAACCCGCCTGATTTGTCCTCTTAATCCGTTCAAACGGCGAGATGTGTCCATTCCCTCTTTTTTCAATTTCCCCGCCCATGGTAAGAGTTCCCCCTTCATATGAAACGTTAATCTTTATTTTTTTCAGACTGCCTCGATTCCACCAGTTCAATCTCCACGGGAGTTAGACCGTATCATTTTGGTGCCATACCCCCGTAATGCGTAACCATCTGCTACTCCTTGGATGATAGGAATTTTGATTTCATGCTGCTGGAAAGATAGTCCGGAAAAGTGAGGGAATCAAGGCATCCGGGATGCCATCAGGCCTGTTTTCTCATTGTTCGGAATACGCATCAGCCTATTTATCTGCTAATTGCATATTCCTTTTCTGGCCCGATCTCGATTTGACTGAGGTCAATTGTTGATAGTGTAGGGTTTGACCCCCAGCCCTGGCACCCCTAGCCCTGGCATCAACGCCTCGCCTGAAGCGATCATATATCCCTCTCATGCATAAAAATCCGAACCAGCGATTTCCTCCAACGGACCCCGAGCACAAGCGACAAGGATGTTAAAACAACCATCAGGACAAGACAGCTCAGACGTGCGTGCCTTGCCTTCCTCAACTGTTCCACCCCCTGGCGGACCGCCAGGCGGCCTGCTGCAACTCGCTTTTCCCCATCGTCAACCTTGTCCTGTCCTTTCGCAATCTCCTTGTCTCCTGCGGTGATTCGTTCTCCAGCTTCCTCGAAGCCCTTGCCTTCGTTCAGAAGCTTGTCCGCCCACACCAGGAACAGGTTTTCCCTGGCTCGCGCATATTCCTTCTTGCCTTCCGACTCTTCCTTCTTTCCGGCTTCCAGCCTGGACTTGCCCTTCCAGAGCTCGGGCTCTCCTTCTCCAAGCTGTCTTAAACCATCGGCTATTTGCCCAACCCCGTCATTTATCTTCACGGAGAGAAAGATAAAGCCGGCCAGAGACCCAACGGCCCAAAGAATTAAGAGCAGCAGTGTAATCATCTTGCCCATGACGCTTCCCTCTGTTTCTGATTGACAGGAGCCTTTATTGGCGCCACGGCCTTCCCGATCAGTTTCCTTCAGTCGATAGTGAACATCCGGCAACCAGTAAGGACGCATAGCGAGAATACGACCACAAGTAAAAGGCTCCACGTTAACAGTCTGCTGATCATGTTTTCCCTCCAAGCTTGGATTTTAGTAATGTTCTTCATTTTTCACCCCTCCTGTTTATTGCATGTTATAATTTCCCTCTGGAAAATAATAATTCCTTGAAATCACCAGTTGATCAAAATCATCGTCGGGGCCAGGCTGTTCGGCAGATCGTCGAACCAGCTTTTGTTTGAGTGGATGATGTTGATGAGCCCGATCTGGCATCCTGCTTCCACATCATCAGTATAGTTGACTATTCCAAACTCCAGCCCTTTCACGCGTCCGGCATAATTCACCACCCCCGCCTGCAACCCCATCATTCCGCCCCAGACATAGTCCACAAGACCTGATTGCCAGCCCAGAAGGTCGCTCTTGTTGTAGTTGATCGCCGACCATTGAATCCCTTTGTAGCTGTCTGCATAGTTGAAGATAAAACCAAAGCTAAGTCCCGCGCTCTGCCCAACTGTGCCGTTGGCAACGCCCAGCGCCAGCGACGTCTGCTGGTTTTCGCCCCAGACGCTGGCGGTAAAACCCTCGATCGTGTCGCTCCGGGGGTTGACGGCGACATCAGGAGTAAGGCTGAAGTTGAAAGGTTTAGTTTCGGCAAAGGCACCGGTCGAAACCAGCACCGTGGCCAGGCATGCGATCAGAATCTTCATTGTCTTTTTCATGGCTTTTTTCTCCTTTTGACTTTATCAGCTTGATTCTATTCCAGAGTTTCCCTATAGGCGTCCCAAAAGAATCAGTATGATAATGATTATGACAACCATCCCGAGGCCACCGCTTGGGTAGTAGCCCCATTTCCTGCTGTGGGGCCATGCGGGCAACGCGCCTAGGAGAAAGAGAATCAAGATAACAATTAGAATCGTATGGATAGTCATACTGCTCCTTGTCTGTAAATATTCAGTAAACTACGTATCAATGTAATTTCTCCGGATAATCTTACAAACTCCCCCCCCCCAAAAAAAACTAATATTTTTTCAAGAGACCCATTGACGCATGGTTTCCTGGATGAATACGGAAAGCTCTGGTACATGTGGGCGTTCAGGTCGGAAAAGATAGTGGCGTTCGTCCTCGACCCGACGAGAGCCGCGTCCGTCCCCCTCAAAACGCTTTTCCGACCTGAACGCCCACATGTACCAGAGCTTTCCGTATTCATCCAGGAAACCATGCGTCAATGGGTCTCTTGAAAAAATAT
>JANYBI010000627.1 GCA_025360875.1 Lentisphaerota bacterium | reverse complement strand
GTGGGCGGTGACAGCCTGTTCGATATCGAGCAGGCCGATCTCGCCCACCGTCTGCCGGATGGCCGCTACGTGATACTGCTCGAGGAAGACTACAAGGCGAAGACTGTGATGTTCGTCTGGAAGCCGAAGCCGTAAATATGTGAATCTTAATACGTATTTAGCGGCCTGCTGGAGTGGCGCCATTTTTATTTATGATTTGTGGGATGTAAATATTCGCTGAAGTATGTCCTTCAGTGAATATTTACCGGCACTGGCCGTTTCCATATATTATATATTTATACGATGTGAGTTCCGCGAGGCCCATCGGACCGCGCGCGTGAAGCTTGTCCGTGCTGATCCCGATCTCCGCGCCCATCCCGAATTCACCGCCATCGGTGAACCTGGTAGATGCATTCACGTAGACAGCGGCCGAATCAACCTCGTTCAAAAAGCGTTCCGCCGATTTCTGGTTGCCTGTCACTATTGCATCGCTGTGTTTCGAGCCATAGAAGTTGATGTGTTCGATCGCCGTATCGATGTCCGGTACGATTCTGACTGAAAGTATCAGGTCAAGATATTCGGTCGACCAATCCTCTTCAGAGGCCGCCTTCACATCAGATACGAGCTTGCGGAATTCATTGTCGCCTCTTAACTCGACACCGCGTTTCTTCAGAATCTTGGCTACTTTGGGTGCGAACTTCGCAGCGATCGACTTGTGTATGAGCAGTGTCTCGGCGGCGTTGCAGACACCGGGTCTCTGGCATTTTGCATTCTCGGTTATTTTCAGCGCCATGTCGATATCGGCTTCCGAATCCACATAGACATGGCATATCCCCTTGTAATGCTTTATGACAGGTATCGTGGAGTTCTCCACGACGGCACGGATGAGCCCTTCGCCTCCGCGGGGAATCACAAGATCAATATATTTATCCATCTTCAGCATGAGGTTTACGGCTATCCTGTCTGTCCAGGGGATGAGCTGCACAGCGCCTTCGGGAAGTCCGGATGCAAGTGCGGCGCGGTTCAGGCAGTGCGCCAGCGCGAGATTGGAATTGATAGCCTCTTTCCCGCCGCGCAGGATCACTGCATTTCCGGCCTTCAGGCAGAGGCCCGCCGCGTCTACTGTCACGTCAGGACGCGATTCATATACGATGGCGATCACCCCAATCGGAACGGAGATCTTGCGGATGTCTAGTTCGTTCGGACGTATCCATTCGCCAAGCTGCCTTCCAACGGGATCCTCAAGTTCGGCTACTTCACGCAATCCCTTGGCCATGGAACTGATTGTCTTGTCGGTGATGGCAAGCCTATCTAACATTGCAGGAGAAAGACCAGCTTTCTTTCCTGCTTCAAGATCTTTTGCATTTTCCTTTTTCAGATTTACAGTTTCATGTTCAATTGCGTCGGCCATCGCGCGAAGGCAATCGTTCTTCTCCTCGGTCGTCATTATCGCCAGCCTGTGCGCGGCAATCCTCGCCTTTTCGCCCATCTCGAGGAGTTCGGTGCGTATTTCGTCTTCGGAATATTTCTTGTTCATAGTTCATGTCCTGTATTATTTATCGCTTTCAGCGAATATAATCTGTTTTGGATTCTTCATAGGGTAGCTTCGCAACCCTATGCTCTGTTATCATTCGCCTTCGGCGAATAATTTTACATATCTGATTATTCCGCGAAGCGGATGAATATTATAGCACAGGATTGCCCCTAATGGCTGCCTTATGACTGTGTTATCATTCGCCTCGGCGAATAATCCCATAAATCTGATTATTCCGCGGAGCGGATGAATATTATAGCATAGGGTTGCCCCTAAGGGCTACCCTATGACATATAATAAATGACAAATATTCGCTGAAAGCGATATATGAAATCAATCCCATACATATTGTTCATTATATTCAATGTTATGCTTTTTCAGGAAATTCCTGAATTCGTCCTGGAATGAAAGAATCTTGTGATGTTCTTCCTGGTTCGAAATATATTTTTTCACCATTTCGATATTTGATTCACTGACTGAAAAAACTCCGTATCCACGCTGCCAGTGGAAATCGGAAAGCGAGTTCCATTTCTCCTTTATCCATATTGATGAGCTGCGTTTTGCATCTCCAATGCTCTTGCTGATCAGCTCATCTTTTGACTGCAGGCATAAAATGTGAACATGGTCTGAAACTACGCCTATCAGGAGAGGAGATGCGCCGCGATTGATAAATATTCCAGCCAGATATGATTGAAGTTCATCCCTGGCTGTGGCATCTGTTAGATATTTGCATCTCCCCTTTGTCGAAAAGATTACGTGCAATATTATCCGTGATAATGACTGAGACATGCCCCCTCCGCATTTATCGCCTTCAGCGAATATAATTCGTTTTGGATTCTTCATAGGGTAGCTTCGCAACCCTATGCTGTGTTATCATTCGCCTTCGGCGAATAATTCCATATCTGATTATTCCACGAGTCGGATTGATGGTATTGGAACCCAATTCTGTGCTGTTCATCGCCTTCAGCGTATTTTTTTCTGATTCAGAAAAAAATCAGCATAACACTAGATTGTTCCTGTGCACAATCTCCTCATCCCCGTCGTATCCGAGGATGACCCTGATTTCGGAGCTCTTCCTGCCAAGAAGTTTCCCGACTTCCTTGTCGCCGTAGTTTGACAGGCCCTTGGCTATTATTGTTCCCGACTCGTCGCAGATTCCGACGGTATCGCCGCGTTTGAATCCGCCTTCAGTGCCGGTAATCCCCGAAGGAAGCAGGCTTTTCCCCTTCTGGGAAAGCGCTTTCGCCGCGCCGTCATCAACGATTATCCTGCCTGACGGTTTCGAGAAGAATGTCAGCCAGCGCTTCTTCGAGTCCATCTGCTTCTCGGAAACAGGCATGAACAGCGTTCCGACATCCTCGGAATTGATTATTTTCACCAGCACTTCGGGGTCCTTGCCGTCGGCTATCCATAGATGTTCGCCGGCGCGGGTCACAGTTTCGGCCGCACGGAGTTTTGATGCCATTCCGCCGACCGACATCGCGCTGTCGTCAGTCCCTGTCGCCATTCTCTTTATTTCATCTGAAAGATTTGAGACAACGGAAATCCTCTTGTCCAGCTTTCCGTCCTTCAGCGAATAAAGCCCGTCGACCATGGTGAGCAGGATTGTCAGCTCCGACCTCGTCATCGTGGCGATGAGCGCGGCCAGCATGTCGTTGTCGCCGAATTTCAGTTCGTCGACTGACACCGAGTCGTTCTCGTTTATTATAGGAAGGATGTTTTCGTTCCATAGCGAATAGATGCAGTTGAGCACGTTCAGATGACGTTCACGGTCCTGTATGTCAGCGGCCGTAAGCAGCAGCTGCGCGGCATGGAATCCGAACTTCCTGCATTCCGCCTCGTACAGCGACATCAGCTTGCTCTGCCCGACGGCCGCAAGGGCCTGAACCTCCGAAAGCTTCTTGGGCCTGACAGTTTTTCCAAGCGTCTTCATGCCTAACCCGACCGCCCCTGAAGATACAAGCAGGACATTGTATTTCTTCTCGCGCAGCTTCGCTATCTGCGATACGAGTATTCCAATCCTCGAACTGTCGGTGAGGAGCCGTGTCCCGACCTTCACCACGATGTTCGAGGCTTTCTTAACAGCTTTCTGTCTTGATGATATGTTCATTATTTTCCCAGTTTGATGTCGAACGGTACAGGTGTGTCCTTCATGTCTGCCCAGTAGCTTATTTTCACTGTCACCTTGTTCCCCTTTGTAGCTTCAAGTGTATATGTCCTGGAGTTGTCCATGCCGAACCAGCCATTGGATTTTGACTCTTTGCCGTCTACCACGAACGATATGTTGGAGATCGACTCCATCGGACCCTGCACACTGACTTTTAGCGACTTGTCATTGCCTCCCATATCAACCATCATGCCGTCTGCATCCGCCTTGGGATTCGCGGTCACCGTGAAATTTCCTGTTTTCTGGGATTCGTTTTTTGTCGCATCAAGCTCCTTCGAAGTGAGCGTCTCGGACTTTGTGCTGGAAACCATCGTTATCTTCCCTCTGATCTGCATGGATTCGGCGGAACCGAAGACATCTTCGTCGGACTCGATGCTGAACGTCGCTTTCTTGCCATCATCTGAAACCTTCGGGAACGAACCCATCTTGTAGTTTTCCTTGCCGGTCCTCGACTTGGAAATGTCCTTGCCATCCTTGCCCTTGATATATTCGATGCTAAGTCCGTCCTTCTTGAATCCCGTCATGTCCTTGCCGGTGATCAGGAAAAATATCTTGAAGCCGGGCTCGTAGCCCATCGGCTTTTCGTCGAATTTGAGGCTCTCCCCGATCGGCGCGCAGTCCTGCACCATGATAGGTTTCACCACGAAGTCTTGTGCACCGAGAGTACATGCCGCCACTAAAACCGCCGCCATCAATAAGTATTTCATCTCCCCCTCCTTTGTTTTTATTAAGCTGATAAAGATACATTTCATTGAATATGAATTCAAAAGGAAAAGTTGCTTTCATTTAGGTTTGTTTATTTTCGAGGAAATGGTATGATTCCGGAAAGTAGGACAGGCTTTCAGCCTGTTCAGCTTGGAAAAGCATGAAAGAAAAAGTTTTAATATGAAATGACGGGCTGGAAAGCCCGCCTTACTTTAAACCCATGGACTCAATCGAAAAATTAAGAATCCTGTCGTCGGACTCGCAGTACGACCTGGCCTGCGCCTGTGGAACCCGCGATGATGACCGCCGCCATCGCGGCAATGCCGGCAAATGGCTCTACCCTGTCTCGTTGCCGGACGGCGGATATTCCGTTCTTCTGAAGACCCTCCTTTCCAACACCTGTTCCAACGACTGCAAATACTGTCCGCTGAGAAGCGACACGAATGTCAGGCGATGCACGCTCCATCCAGACGAGGTCGCCAAGGTCTTCATGGAATATCTCAGGCGCAAGGAAGTGTTCGGACTTTTCCTCAGTTCGGGAGTAATTGACAATCCTGAATTCACAATGCAGAAACTGAACGACACTGTCCGGCTGATCCGCAGGAAATACGGGTTCCGCGGCTATATCCATCTCAAGATAATTCCCGGAGCTTCCGATGCCGCCGTCGAGGATGCGGTGTCGTTGGCCAGCGCAGTTTCCCTGAACATAGAGACACCCGGCGAAAAGCATTTCAAGCTTTTGTCTGACAGGAAAAATTATCTCAACGACATCATCCGCCCGATAAAGCTGATGAGCAAGCTGACGTCCAAAGGGCAGCGTTTTTCCCGCGTGAAGTGCACAACGCAGTTCATCGTGGGTGCGTCTGATGAGAATGACAGCGAGATCGTGGACTATATGAACGGCCTATACAAAAGACTCGATTTCGACCGGGTATACTTCTCTGCATATCAGCAGGGCCTAGGCAAGTCTGACATCCCCGGCGAGCAAAAGCATCTTTTCAACAGCGAGGAGGTTTTTGTACGGGAACATCGCCTCTACCAGGTCGATTTCCTCCTGCGGAAATATGGGTTCGAGAAGTCTGATATCGTATATGACTCCTCTGGAAATCTCAGTCTCGACAAGGATCCCAAGGAACTCTGGGCGGAATCACATCCGGAAAATTATCCCGTTAAAATAAACACCGCCGACCGCGAATCCCTTCTCCGCGTTCCCGGTCTCGGACTTGAACGTGTCGACAGGATACTGAAGACGAGGCGTGAATCCAGGATAAGGGATTTCACCACGTTGAATATCAAGGGCAAGACTCTCGCCAAGACCAGGAAATACGTGGAGTTTGATTAACCACGGAGACACCAAGGCACAAAGTTGCAAAGGCACAGAGTTATAAATAACATGTGTTGAGTTAAGTTGCTTTTATGATTTCAAGTTTGTAGTCAAGCCATTATTGGCTGTGATTTTGGAATCATAAGCACACGCAAGAATGCGTTAACTACAAACAAAGCATCTCCACGTCTAAAGCTCAATGTGCTCGGCGACATTGAAGAAATCAATTCCAAATGTTATTGTAGTAACATGATCAAGAAGCTGCTAATCCTTTCCGCGATCCTCCTGTCCTGCGCAGGCTGCCAGAGCTTAAGGCAGGCTTCTGATATAGAATTCTACCAGATTCCCTTCATGAAAATATATCCGTGGCACACGAGAGAATTTACCTGGGAAGATGAGTCCTTATTTTCGGGTAAGAATTTGAAATTGCTGATGATGAAATTGAGCCGTACGTGGAAGGAATATTCCCAAAAGATTCTATCCGTAAAGCTCATTTTGAGTTGAGCGCCTATGAGCCGGTTTACAGGTTTATGCCCCAGGCTTTCTTCGATCTTAAGAGAATTGTGATTCCTGAGGTCAGCTTCAAGGATATGCCATATCCTGAAGCTGTTTGGTGGATAAGTGGTGCAGAAGCAAGGAGAAATGATCCAGAAGGGAGAGGGGCTGCAATATTAATGAGAGCTACTCCTGCTGAAATAGAAGTATTGCAGAAAATCAGAATCACATTTAGTGCGAAAAATATCACAGCTCTTGATTTGCTTGATAAGGTTTGTGAAATTGCTAACCAACCTTTCGATTACGATAGAAAATTTGCTCTGGTATCTTTCAACTGCATCTGCGGTCCAGAAAAAATCGCTATTTATTCCTTGAATCCGAAGACTGCGGAAATTTTATTTAATGGCGAAGTACTTGCTGTCGAAAAGAAATTAATTGAAATGGGGGCTGAATTTTTTCCATCTAAGAGTGATGTAGTTGCAGGCGGTAAGGAAATTAATGCTGTTTGTGCATATTCTCGAGGTATGTTAATGGTCAAGTGCGAAAAAGAGCAGATCAAACGTCTTGATTGGATTCTCAATGTGAAACACATCCTTGATATGGGGCATATTCCTAGGAATACAGAAGAGAAGAGTTTCCCCGGACAGGCTGAGGAGAGCACTTTGGAAATCCAAAAGAAACTAAGCGATATCATAATTGATCACATTGAATATGAGGATGTCAAAGTTACCGAATGTATAAAACACATTCTCCAGCGCAGCAAGGAGCTTGATCCCGAGAAGAAGGGGATAGAAATCCAGACGATTATTAACAACGAAGATGATATTCCTTCAATCACAATGCTTGTAGATGATATCCCTCTGGGAGATGCCGTGCGTTATATCTGCCGTGGTGCCAATTTAAAATACCGTATTCATAAAGACAAGGTCATAATAGCAAGTCAGGATGTGCCACTAGATCCGATAGTTGAAAAATGCTATCCTGTAGTTGAATCGGTAAATATTGAGGAACTTGATGGTGAGATTGAAAAATACTTGAGATGTCGCGGAATTTCTTTTGTTACGGGAACAAGAGTGATCTATGACAATGAGAAAAGATTGCTGGTTGTAAGACAGACTGTTCCTGTTTTCAGGGAAATTGAAGAAATCTTTACGGAGCTCTGCGGATATCGCACGAAATTCATCTTCGACAAAAGCAATCCTGTTGCTGCGAAGATCGCAGGACTGAAGCCGGGCGATTTTGTCGAGGTGAAGGGCGAAATGCAGATCAAGGAGGCGAAGTTCAACGGATATCCTTTCCCGCAGCCATGCTTCTTGATCAAGGACATTGAAGCCATCAAGAATCCTGTCCTGCCTAAGCTGCGGAAATACGAGCCGAAGAACGCGTCAGCAGAGTGACGCGGCTACAGCAATGTTGTCTCTGTTTAGGGAGCGCTGGCGTCTCGCCGGCAATTTGACGTTTGAGATTCGTTAGTAGTTAAGCCCGTAAGGGCTGTTTCTCTTGCACAAATCCTCTTCCAGTTATATCTTAATTAAATGAAAGATTTAAACTCAATTTTCAAGTCATTGTCCACCGAACTGGAAAAGCGGAATGTCAACTGCATTCTGGTCGGCGGGTGGGCATTGAATTTCTATGGTGTTTCAAGACAGACCATAGACATTGATTTCATGATTGACGAGTCTTCCTTTGCTGAGATCCGGGAACTAATGGAAAAAAACAAGTTCGCCATGGTCTTCAAGAATGAGCTGGTTTCTAGATTCAAAACGGATGAAGGAATGATCCCTGTCTTCGACTTTATCTTTGTCGAGGCCAGGACATTTGAAAGACTTTTGAAGAATGCAAAAAAAATCCAGCTGGGCGGCGCCGACTTTAAGATTCCTTCGCTTGAAAACATAGTTGCTATGAAGGTTCATTCCTTGAGAAACAACTATAAGAACAGATACGCTAAGGATTTTCCTGACATTGTCAACTTGATCAACACCAATCCTGTCGAACTGACAGATAGCAGAATCCGTGCGATATGCGACAAGTATGGGGCTGAGGAAATATATGGCGAAATTACAAAAGCAATCTAGGTCTGTTGGAAAGATAGACCCCGTATTCCCTGTCATCGGAAATGACGGGCTTCCCCTATTGAGGAAACTTACCATGGACGAATATCTTGCATTTATAAGCGTAAATATCAGCCTCTTCCCTGAAATATACAGGAATGACAATCTTGTGAAATGGAAGAAGGAAATTGTTCCGGCAAGATTCGTGTTGCGCTGATGCCTGTTTGAGATTTGGCGTTTCTGTCCTCCAGCTCAATCAATCCACCTGATATTCCTTGATCGTCTTGGCGTTCTCGATGAGCTTCCTCAGGTTTGGGAAGTAGAAGAGCATCAGCAGGGCTGAAAGTCCGACAAAGGGGAAAATAAGAGCAGGCCTTTTCGCCAGTATCGCGAGGATCATGCCGAACAGCGCGCATGTGTTCATGAATACATAGAAGAATAGGAAGAGCCTTAACGCGGCTCTGGAGTACAAGTAGAATTTCTTCTCGTCTGCCGGCAAGGAGGAGAGTTTCACATCGCCTCCTCCTGCGTCGTCCCGGCATATGATCGTCCTCATCCAAGCAGGCATCTTGCCATCTGCGAATTTCGCAACCGCCTTGGCTGACAGGAAGAGGGTATGGAAGATAATTGCCGATACACAGACGGAGACGGCGAGCAAGGTGAATAAGCACACGAGCTGCATTTGGAGTTC
>JANYBI010000105.1 GCA_025360875.1 Lentisphaerota bacterium | reverse complement strand
AACATTATTGAAAAATACTGTGTTTACGACACAAGGAGACGGGAAAACTTCAACCAGCAATATCGATCTATCACGCTGATAATACGCAATATATGTGACTTAACTTGACGCGTATGCCCTGCGGGGGCTTTTTTCTTTTTTTACCTTATTGACTTCCCAGGGCTTTCGCCCTAGGCTACAACATGCCACCCTCTGCGAGGGCTGAAGACAGAATCTGATTCCATATGAAGCCTCCGCAGGATGGCGATATATTGTAGCCCATGGGCGTCAGCCATGGGACATGTGCGGAATAAATATATCCAGAGTCCCCGTAGGGCGGTGACATAAGAACAGCCCTTGAGGGCTTAGGGCTTAATCCGCCTTCGCTGAGAACAGCTATGGCGGCTCAATGCCGCAAGGCATGTTCTTGCCATTTGATTGCATCTTGGTATAATCACTCGGGCACTAGGTCACTTTGCCACTCGGTCTCTACTCATCCATTGCAGGCCGTTATTTCGCCTCAGCAGCAGGCGCAGGCGGCGGTGTCAGGCTGATCTTCAGATTCTTTACAGGCTTGTCGTCCTTGTCGACGAAACGGGCGCATATTGAAAATTCGCCTTCACCGTTTATGACTGCAAACTTAAGGACGTTCACGCCCTTCTTGAGGGTCAGGCCTTCCTTGGTATCCTGGTCCTTATCGGTGGCGCGTCCGGAATAGACGCGGATCACTTCGGTGTCGTTGAGCTTCCAGAGGGAGCTGTCATCCGAACCGATCTTGAGCTTCACGTTGGCGATATCCTCGTCGGCCATGATATAGCAGACGCCCATTGCCAGGCAGTTGACTTTCGGAGAGCTGGTATCTTCGCAGAGCTTGAGGATGTTCATGATGCTGTTGTCAGAGGTGACAGCTTTCCATTCCAGTTCCCTGTCACCGATCTTCGCCTTGTCGCCAGCCTTCGGATTAACCTTGTTCTGTTCGGGATAATATTCCTTGTCGAACATCGGCTTCTGACTGTCCTCCTCATGGGTTGACGCCTTGTCCCCGAGATCGACTGAAGCCAGTACAAGCCAGTCGCGGATAAACCCTTCGTCATCCACGCCTGCCGTCTTTTCCTGGGACTGCACACGTACCGCTAAAACCACCAATGCCGCACAGATAACTGCAAAAACTTTCCTCATGTCATCACCCTCCGTTTATTGTTGAGACATTTAAAACATTAAGAGAGCATTTCAAAATTGCCTCTCTTGATCTGATTTCTTAAGTTGGAGTATCACGTGACCACGTTAACACGTGCTACGTAACTCATGTGGCAAGTTGTTAGCTTGCATATTTTGTTTGTAGTAGGCGAATTTATACGCCGTTATTATTTTCAAGAACGCGCAATTAATTGCGCTACTACCAACAAACACTTAAGACAAACTAAAGTTTGAACTCCAACGTGGCTTATCTCCACGACAAACCGTTTCCGTAGTTTTGAAATCAGTTTGTAAGACTGGCATTACCAAATCGCAAATAAAGAATAAGATAAATCGACAGCTGTCTTTATCAAGTCCGACATCAAGGCAATGACTGGGAAACCTCCTGCGCGGCATGCGAAAAAACACCCATATTTATTCTGGAAGGCTTGAATTATTGCGACGGCAAAATAATGTTATCTTTATAAATATTCATTTCGATAACAATAACGGATGGAGCTCCAAATGAAATCAAACCCATCAATTCTAAAATCCCTGTTCCTGGCTGCGATCTTCGCAATTTCGGCACTGCCGTCGGCGATGGCGCTGCAGACGGACAACCACGGAATCCATGCGGTACCGGCAGGCAAAGTGACCATCGACGGAAAACTCGACGACTGGGATCTTTCGGGTCAGATACTGATGTGCTACGATGTGCTTTCGCTGAAAGACATCTATTCGGGCCGCATCGCCATGATGTACGATCCCGAGGCGCTGTACGTTTCCATCCACTGGAAGGATCCGATCCCGATGGGCAACTCGCATGACCCACAGTTCCAGGCCGGCAAAGGATGGGCCGGGGACTGCGTCCAGCTGCGTCTAAAGACCGACCGGATCACGCATCTTACCGCCTGGTACTTTGCAGGCAAGAACGAACCTTTCATAAATCTCGACTACGGCAAGAATCTCAATGAGCCCTTCGGCGGCGGCAGCAAGAACCTGTTCCGCAAAGAAGGATGGAAGCTTGACGACGGCGCCGAGATGGCTTTCCTGAAGGATGAGGACGGTAAGGGATATGTACAGGAAATGAAGATCCCGTGGAACCTGATCACTCTCGATAAGAAATATGCGTCCGGCGACAATTTCCGTTGCGGCATCGAACTCCTCTGGGGAGAGGCTGACTGGCCGATACACCGTTATGCGGACAATCTTGCCGACGGCACGACAAGCCGCGAATTCTTCTGGACCGCCAAGGACAGCTGGGGCCAGGTCATACTCGAGAACAGCGGCAAACTCACACTTCCTCCGCAGCCGTGGGACAATCCGCCGGGCTCGGAAAAGATGGAAGGTCCTGTTGCCATCACCTACGAACTGCCGAAAGACAGCCGTGTGACTATCGCCATCGACGATTCAAACGGGAAGAGGGTCCGCAACCTGCTGCCTTCCGCTGAACGCAAGAAGGGCGCGAACACCGATCTCTGGGACTGCATCGACGACAACGGCAACATCGTGCCTCCGGGAAATTATACGGTCAAGGGGTTGACGCATGACGGGCTTCATCTGAAATATGCAGGTTCGTTCGCAAGTCCCGGAAATCCCGGCTGGCAGACGGCCGACGGCAGAGGCGCCTACTACGGCGATCACACGGCACCGCAGGCTGTGGCCGCAGGAACCGAATTCCTCGGTCTCGCATGTCCGATGGGCGAAGCGGGACAGCATCTAATCGGTGTTGACATGACCGGGCAGCGCCTGTGGGGTCTCGCGAACAGGATGTTCGGCGTCAGCGACCGCATCTCGCTTGCGACCGACGGAAAAATCCTGTGGATCGCATCCAGCGAAGGCAAGGGCCGTTTCTTCATCTGGCGCTGCGATCTGAAGACGGGCGCGTATGCCGCCTGGAACCTCAAGGACAAGGACGGCAAGGATGTGCTTGATCTGCAAATTTGCGAGAAGGACGGCGGTGCCCAGTGCCGTACCATTTCTCTGAATGACGGACATCTGGCTGTCATCATGGCAGCCGACAAGAAGATCCTGATCATGAACGCCGACAACGGAAGTGTTGAAAAAGAGCTCAAGGACATGCCGGAGAACATGGCGGCCTGCGGATATGCGCCCGATGGCAAGCTGTACATTGTCGCAGGACCTTCCTTATATAATATTGATATGGATGCAGGCAAAGCTGTCAAGGTGATGGACGGTCTGGCCGATCCGCGGGGAATCGCGTTCGACAAGGATGGCAAAATTTTCATCAGCCAGCGCGGCAAGAAGATGAACGTGGAAGTTTTCGATGCACAAGGCAAGAAGCTCAGCGCCATCGGCAAGGCCGGAGGCCGTCCGGAAGTCGGATTCTTCGATGAGAATGGCATGCTCAATCCTGCGCAGATCGCAATTGACAGCAAAGGCCGGCTATGGGTCACCGAGGAGAACCAGCAGCCCAAGCGCACAAGCATCTGGAATGCCGACACTACTCTCGCGTTCGATCTCATCGGCACGACCGCATATGCGGCTGGCGGCAGCATAAATCCGTTCGACCATACGCGCGGTTTCAGCGAAAGGGTCGAGTACAAGCTTGACCTTGCGAAAAACAAATTCCGTCCGCTCTACACTATCTCCGATGCCCTTGGCACGGGAGGCGAATGGGTCACGCAATATGCAAAGATCGACGGACGCGAATATATCCAGATCAGGAGCACGGCGCGCGACGCTTCAATGGTAAAAATATATCTGCGGCAGAAGGATGGAAGCTGGCGACATGCGGCCGAGTGGGGAAATGTCGGAATGGGGAAGACCATGGACGAAGCATACCACAAGGACTGGAACCAGAAGTTCAATAAGCCGCTCTGGGAAGGACTCTTTGGTAAGGCTTTCCTGTGGATTGACAAGAACGATGACGGAATTGCGCAGCGCGAGGAGATCCAGACGAGGGACATCGGCCTTGGCCGCTACTACTGGGGCCAGGCGATGGGCGACGACCTGAACGTGGTCATTTCGCAGGCTGGCAACACAAAGGATTTCCTCTCATTCAAACCGCAGGGATATACTGCCGGCGGAACGCCGAACTACAGTTTTGATACGATGACCAAGATCACTCCGCAGGGCGAGATGGGCGGCGAAGGAATGATCGCTGTCGGACGCGACAACAGGATCTATCTCAACCAGTCGCCTCTCCAGGCGATGGCTACCGACGGAAAAATCCTCTGGACTTATCCGAGCCAATATGTTTCAGTGCACGGTTCGCATAATGCGCCGGCATCGGCTCCGGGTATCCTCATCGGACCTTCCAGCTTCTACGGCCGCGCGAAGATCAATGATGAAGTCGGCGAAGTCTTCTATCTCAACGGGAATCTCGGGCAGAACTTCATATTCACGGAAGACGGGCTGTGGGTGCAGAGCCTGTACAACGACTGCCGCGGCTGGTTCGACGTGCCCGCACAGGCTGTTGTAGGAATGCCGTGCGATGCGATGACCGCGGGCGGGGAAAGCTTTGGCGGCGCCTTCTGTAAGTCCGATGACGGGAAATTCTATACTCTCGGCGGCGGCACAGCGGCGATTGTCATGGAGATAAGCGGGCTTGATTCACTGAAACGTTTCGGGCAGACTGTGTCGGTCAAAGCACCTGACATCGTGGCCGCACAGGAACTCAAGGTCAAACGCGCGGCGCAGGCCACAGGGAAGAAGTCCTATTCAATAAAGATGCTCCAGGCCGCGCCGACCAGCGAACGGCACAGCGATGAATGGGACATGACGAAGAACAGCATTGAGATCCAGGCCGGGACAAACAAGATTGCGACGATAAAGGCCGCATATGATGACAAGAACCTCTATCTTGCGTATCAGGTCAACGACGGTTCCCCGCTGAAGAACTCCGGACAGAACGAACAGCTCATGTTCATAACTGGCGACTGCGTGGACCTGATGCTCCGCACGGATCCCGCCGCGAAGGACCAGGCATGCGTCAAGGGCGACATGCGCCTTCTCATGACTTTCAAGGACAACAAGCCGCTTGCAGTACTGT
Organism: Lentisphaerota bacterium; assembly: GCA_025360875.1. Taxonomy (GTDB): domain Bacteria; phylum Verrucomicrobiota; class Lentisphaeria; order Victivallales; family GWF2-50-93; genus GWF2-50-93. The sequence continues at coordinate 388 of JANYBI010000105.1, read as the reverse complement.
ATGAACCTGTCGCGCCCGGAGCGCCGAAGGAGCAGAATGCTTCGTTCAGCTCGCCATGGCGCACGATCCCGATGGAACGGGTCCGCGTTGTCAGTTTCCCTCTGACCATGAAGCCTGTCCAGGGCGGATATGCGGTGACAGCCGCCGTGCCGCTGAGCCTCCTGGGAATAGATTCGCTCAAGGGGAAAGTTCTCCGTGGCGATTTCGGAGTCCTGGGTTCGGACAGTGCCGGACAGGAATGCACGTCGAGGAATTACTGGAGCAACAAGACCACGAACAACACAAATGACGTTCCGGACGAGGCGATACTGACTCCGTCGCTGTGGAGCGAGCTGAAATTCGAGTAGGGAAAACATGACAAACCACGAAACACACGAATTACACGAAA
>JANYBI010000624.1 GCA_025360875.1 Lentisphaerota bacterium | reverse complement strand
CTGAGGGCCATATCGCATGCGACTCCCAAAGTCGCGCCTTATCCTTTCACGACGCTTCATCCCATGGTCGGAGTCGTCGATTTTCCGGATTTCCACAAGCTGACAGTCGCCGACATCCCCGGACTCATCGACGGCGCCCATATGAACGTCGGGCTCGGACACGAATTCCTGAAGCACATCGAAAGGACGAAAATACTTATCTACGTCCTTGACATGGCAAGCCTTGAAGGCAAGAAACCTTTTGACGAGTTCACAACCCTCCAGAAAGAGCTAGAACTATACATGAAGGGGCTTTCAAAGAGGAAATCCATTATCGCAGCCAATAAGATGGATCTGCCGGATGCCGCGAAAAACCTCAAGGCGCTGAAAAAGAAAATCAAGGACATTGAGATCATCCCGATCAGCGCAATGAACAAGGATAACACTGACACGGTTGTCCAGAGGCTCCGTGAAATGCTGGCGGAAAATAAATAATTTCAGCGTCCGCTGAAATTATTATTCGTCGATCTTAGGCGGCTTCGCCTTTGATTTGCGGACTTCGCGGAAGAACTTCTTCATGATTTCGGTACACTCATCCTCTAGAACACCGCCTTTGACCTTCACCTTGTGGAGCATGCCGGGGAAAGAGGTTATCTTCATTGCTGAACAGGCGGCGCCGCAGCGCGGGTCATGCATTCCGAAAATCACCCGGCGCACCCTTGCGTTCACCATGGCGCCGGCACACATCGCGCATGGCTCCTTGGTCACATAGATATCGACCTCGTCCAGGCGCCAGCCCCCGACCGCGTTTTCAGCCTGGGTTATGACAAGCATTTCGGCATGGGCGGTGGCGTCCTTGAGTTTCTCGACCTGGTTATAGGCACAGGCGATCATCTGGTTGTTCAGGACCGCTATGGCACCCACCGGCACCTCTTTCTCCTCGGCGGCAATTTCCGCCTGGCGCAGGGCCTTCCTCATGAAATATTCCTCGTCAAACTTTATGATCATTAATCCGCTCCATTTTGACAGGATAACTGGATTGACAAGATAAATTGAATTAAGAATCCTGAAAATCCAGTAATCCTGTCAAGTTATTCTTTCTTATGATCCTCGTGCTTCTTCTCGCGGTCGTCGATATTTTCCGGAGACAATCCAAGCGCGGTCTGGTAGATGTTGGAGACGACGCTTATTCCGCGCAGAGGATTTCCGACCTTCATGTTGGCGAAGACCTCGGTGAGCGGAAGATCCCCTGCCCTGATCTTCAGTTTGAGCATCATAGGCGCTCCGATGAACGATATTACGAATATGTAGATCAGCACCAGCATGTGCATATAGGAGAACTCAATGCCGGTAAAGAGCTTAAGTCCCGAGGGGTTTTTGGTCATGAAGTCCATGATCATTCCTCCGATCAGAGGTCCGGCAGCGGCCATAAGCCCAACTATCGTCCAATGGACGGAAATAGCTATTGGCCTACCGTGCTTGGGAGACAGAATATTCATCATATGCATCTGCGCGATTCCAACTCCGCCTCCCAGGGCACCACCGAAGAAGTTAGCAACCAGGAGAAGTACCATCGCTTCGGACATGGTGAAGCCCAGGATATTGATATTCGAATGGCCCAGGAAGAACCATACCAGTCCCAGCATCGGCGTCACAAACATCAGTATCGAAGTGAATGCCCTGGCGCCAATCTTGTCGATAAGGTATCCGTTCAATATGCCGAATATCACCGGTCCCAGGGAGGCGCTGACTGCAAGCATGGACAGTTCGGTATAGCTGAAGTTGAACTCCCTCCTGAGATAGACGATTCCGAATGAACCTACAATACCACATGCCAGATACCATAGGGAAAAAGAAATGGTCATCCAACGGAAATCATCGATCTTCAACGGGACGAGTATCCTGTCCAACAGGCCGGACAGGCTCTGATACTTGCTGTAGAGTCCCGGCTTCGGTTCCGGAACGAACATGTGTATTACAATGTCAAGCACCCCGATGAACGTGGCCATCGAAAAGACAATTGCAAAACCGATGTAGCTTCCGCCCGGCTTGCGCGGATCCGGAAAAAGGTCAAGTATCCAGCCGGAAACTCCTGTCGCAATCAGGAATGCGATCGTTACGACGCTTTGTCTTATGCCCCAGAAGCGTCCGCTTACACCCGGAGGTACCAGCTCTGCCATCCAGCTCTGCCATATCGGACCGGACATCTGTCCAAGAATTGCACTTACAGCTATCGCGATGAAAATAAATGTGACTGCTATGGAAGGAG
>JANYBI010000050.1 GCA_025360875.1 Lentisphaerota bacterium | reverse complement strand
GAGGAAGTCACCGAGCAGGAAATCATGGACGCCAAGGCGATGGTCGATGCTGCAGGGATCGGCGCTGAGCCGGCATCCTGCTGTTCTGTGGCGGGCGCAAAAAAGCTCGTCGAGGCAGGAGTGATTTCACCGGATGAGACTGTCGTGGGAATACTCACCGGAAACGTATTGAAGGATCCTGATGCGGTAATCAACTACCATACTGACAAACTCAAGGACAAACACATCAGCGGGACTTTTGCAAACAGGCCCATATCCGTAAAAGCCACCTTTGAAGCCGTCAAGGCTGTCCTAAGATAATAAAGCCAATTATGAGCATAGATTCCGACGAAGATGAAAACATCAAAGGCAAAGACAGTTCCTTTGAAATAAGGGAATATAACTGGAAAGAAATCATAGCAAGATTTCTACCTCTGGTAAGACCTTACCGTGGAAGACTGATCATCTCCGCCATATGCGTATCGTTTGTCGGCCTGGCAGTTTCCATAATGCCCCTCTTTCCGAAATACATAATTGACGAGGCCATTCCAAAAAAGGATTTGAAACTCGCCTTAATCTTCGCCGGTCTTTTTCTAATTTCACAATTTGTTAGGATGGGTCTCTGGTTTTTTGCGATGTTCCATGTCTTCAGCATCCAGCAGAGCGTCATATTCGAACTCAGGGCCATGAGTTTCGGGCACCTCCAGAAACTTTGCCTGCGTTTCCATAACAAATATCCTTCTGGATTCCTCTATGAGCGGATCTTTGGAAATTCGATAAACAATCTCGGCGTATTCATGCAGATAGTATTCCAGCAGCTGGCAACCCAGTTCGCAGGTCTTATCTTCAGCCTTGGATTCTGCCTGTACCTGAGCCCTCCCCTGACATGCGTCATCCTTGCCGGAGCCATCGGATATGTCATCGCGGCGCGTCTCTTGTCGAAAAGAATCTACAAGAAGACTCAGGCTGCGAATATCGCAGGTATGCATGTCACGGAAATCATCATGGACAAGCTCCGCGGCCAGAAAACAATCCAGGCATATGCGATGGAGGACAGGGTCCAGGATGAGTTCGAACGCCAGCTCTGGCCGGCAATGATGAAATGGCTTGAAGGCGTTCTTGAATCCATGAAACTCGGATTTGTAACAGAAGGGCTTGGCTACATCATCACAGCCCTGGTAGTTGTCGGAGGCGCCTATGCCGTAATGGAGCTGAACCAGCCGCTTGGCGTCCTGGTGGCGTTTCTCGGATACCAGGCAACCCTTGTCGGAATGATCCAGGGACTCACAAATACCTATGGCCAGTTCGCCAGTGCGAATGCCGCGTTCGATCAGCTTTTTTCGGTGCTCGACACGAACAGTTCGGTTGTGGAAAAACCAGGCGCAAAAATGCCGGAGAAAACAGAAGGAGCTCTGGAATTCAAAGATGTCACCTTCGGCTATAACGACAAGAAAACAGTCCTTAATAATCTCAGCTTCGTGATTCCTGCAGGAAAAACCGTGGCCCTGGTCGGCAGAAGCGGCTGCGGAAAAACCACCGTTTCAAATCTCTTCCTCCGCTTTTTCGACCCGTCATCGGGATCTGTTCTCATTGACGGACAGGACATCCGCGAACTTCCTCTCCGCCAATACAGGTCCCTCTGGGGCGTAGTCCTCCAGGATCCTTATCTTTTTGACACCTCAATTGCGGCAAACATGAGATATGCCAGGCCCGACGCGACAGACGACGAAATCATTGACACCCTCAACCGCGCAAGAGCATGGGAATTTGTGAAAGACTATCCCGATACGATCAACCACAGGGTGGGTGAAGCAGGAGTTCAGCTTTCCGGCGGACAGCGCCAGCGCCTGGCAATCGCAAGGTGCATGATGCTGAAAAGCAGGCTAGTCATTCTTGATGAGGCGACATCGGCACTTGATCCCGAATCCGAGGCCATAGTACACGAAAGCTGCGATTCACTTTTCAAAGACAAGACCGTCATCGTGATAGCACACAGGATAAACACTATCAAAAGGGCTGATATTATCTTAGTCATGGACAAGGGAACACTTGCCGAGGCTGGCAGCTACAACGAGCTCCTGGCTAAAAACGGACTCTTCAAATATCTACATGATATTGCCATTTCCGCGGACGGATTCAAGCAAAAAGTGAAGGAAGTTGGATTCGCCTGATCTTTATCTTTTTAGCAAAATCCCTGGCTTTTTTCGGTGAAAAGTCTGCGGATTTGAGTTTGAAGCAGCTTGCCGTTCCCGCTCCCAGCGCCAGCTGGAACGCATCGGGAGGACAGGTTCCTTTCACAAGTTCAGTCAATAAAATCGCCGATACAGTATCTCCGGCCCCAATCGGATTCAGTATCTTCCCGCAGTCGGGAATATTGAACTCGTACGAGCACTCCCTGCCAAAGAGATAAGCCTTTGATGGTCCGTCAGTTATCGCAGCGAGACTCGCATCATATCTGCGGAAATATAATGCAGCCGCCTGTCGAAGATCCTTGCAGCCTGTAAGATTGCAGAACTCTGCTTTATTGACCTTAAGCACGTGGATACCGGCTTCGAGTGTTTTCTCTACGCCTTTGTATCCATCGAGCAACACCATCTTCCTGTTTCTACGGGCGCACGTGGCAATATCAGCGTAGAACGCCGGCCCGACACCACCGGGATAAGTTCCACAAAGCGCAATGCCCGAACAATGAGGTATTTTCTTAACTATCTGGTCTTTGAGGGATTTAACAATACTGGCAGGAACATCTTCGGATGGCTCTATCAGCTCAGTCATTCCCCCTGTTTTTCCACATAGGCAGGTCGTACAGACACGGACGGGAGAGTTTGTTTGAACCGACAAGCTTCCGATCCCCTCTTTTTTGAGCTCCCTGCTTATCAAGGTGCCAGTCATGCCTCCAAGGAACTGGCAGACAAGGGCTTTGCAACCCCATATGCCAGCGGCTCTTGCAAAATTTATTCCTTTCCCGGCCGGAAACAGACTGACCGTCAGGGCCCTATTGACCTCTCCAGGGATAAATTCCTGGAAATAGAGTGTTTTCTGCCAGGCAGGATTGAGGCCGACGGCAATCAGCCTGTTTTTTATTGGAAGATCATCTTGAAGCATCGATCCATTCGCCTTCATGCCAGATCAGGCCATAGTCGGACCGCAGATTCCTTATCTGAATCTTGAGGTAGAATTCCTCAAACTGCTTCATAGCCCAGAGAAGGGAGAAATATTCGGCGGCATCGTTGTTTGTAAATGCGCCCTTGCTGTCAACTGCATATATCTGGCTATGGAGAGAAATTTCCTTGAGAACTGTAAGGAACAGAAAATACTGTCCAGGAAGCTTGGTCAATTCCTTGTAGAATGAATACAGGCGCAACTTTAAGAAATTTCCATCTTTCAAGGCTTTCTTGATCTTTTCATCGGCCTTGGAGAATTCACTGACGAAGAGATAGATTCCGACAGGGTCGATCTTTACCAGATGTTCATCGGTATTTATCTTGACAATCCATTTCCCCAGCAATCCCTTGTCATCCCCGCAAAACAGGACTTTCATTTCCTTTTCCCTGAAATATGGCATAACGAAGTTCTCATGTATAAGACTGGGCAGGGATGATGCATTGGCTTCATCAATGAAAGGTTTGAACAGATCCTTGTTTTTCCTCTTTACAGCAGGATAATTTTCCAGATAGGAAGGTGCAATATCATTTAACAGCTTCCAGAATCCCGGAAGAGTGGAAGGGCTGCTCTTCTTTGACTTTTTAGCTTTTGCCATATGAACAAGGACCAATCCTATATTAAGTACAATTGTGTATTATAACTCCTCTAATATCAATTTACACCTAGGGTCAAGCCATAAATACAAAAAAAAAGGCGGGAAATTCCCGCCTTTTTCAATATTTCACTGAAAAATTCAGTCTTCGGCAACCGTATCATCCTTGGCTGCAGGATCTGGAATAGCGCTGCCAATCAAATCCTCCCAGATAAACGCAAATCTGCCCACGAACGTCGATGCTATGCTCTGCATCGACTCGCCCTTCTTAATAAGATAAACCCAGTTTACGATTATCCTGCGTTCGGCGGCCTCCTTCGCTGTAAGCTGATTGGCGGGCTTCGTGGCTATCTTCTCCAGCTCAGCCCTGAAATTCTCAAGCTTCTTGTAGAACT
>JANYBI010000771.1 GCA_025360875.1 Lentisphaerota bacterium | reverse complement strand
GTGACACGGTGCTTGGTCGGAACCCGTGGACTTCTCGGAGAAGGCTGGGATTCGCTGACCGTGAACACGCTGGTGGATCTTACAAATGCGGCGACGGAAATGACTGTCAATCAGCTCCGGGGCAGGGCGATAAGGCTTGATCCCGGCTGGTCCGAGAAGACTTCGAACATATGGGATGTGGTCTGCATGGCTCCGGAGTTTGAAAGAGGACTCAGCGATTATGCCAGGTTCTCAAAGAAACATTCCAACTATTACGGCATCTGCGACGATGGCGCGATCGAATACGGGCTGGGACATATCCATCCGGCGCTGACGGAGGCCGGTCCGGAAGATGTCGCATTGAACGCCGATATGTTCAATGCCGAGATGCTCGAACGCTGCCACCAGCGCATGAGGGCCCGTCAGAACTGGAGGATAGGCGAACCATACGAGAACCGCAGGATCAGGGCGCTTGAGATTAAGGCCGACAGCTCATTTGCGAATTTCGCAGTTTCCGGAACACTTAAGAAGATGCGCGGTTACGAGCTGGAAACTTCGGAAAGAATCAAAAACATCTGCCTGGCAGTCTTCGAAAGTCTCATTGAATCAGGTATGCTCAAGGAGAAAGATTCAAGCATTAAAATATCCCGCCGTACCGACAATTATTTCAGGATATTCCTTGACAGCAAATCGGAATTCGATATCGAACTTTTCTCGCAGAGCCTCGATGAACTTTTCAGGCCGCTCGGAGATCAGCGATACATTATTCCGCGCTGGGAGCAGTTGCGGAAGGATAACTGGCTGTCGAAGATGCTTCCGGAAATCCTGAAGAAGTTCGTGATGACGAAGGAAAACAGAATTGCCGTATACCATCCGCTTCCCTCATGTTTTGCGGATTCAAAGAAGAACGCCGAACTGTTCAGCGACAAGTGGAACCTCCATGTCTCGCCAGGTCGTGCGATATTCGCAAAACGCGGCGAGGGCGAGGACGTGCTTGCGGAAGCGAAAAACATGAACCAGTCGATCCAGGATGCGCGTGCAAAATTGAAGTCCGTCTGGAAATGATAGTTGACAATTTTCATCTCAATAGAAAATGATCACAATTCCTCAAAGCCATATTGATAGCATCAGCCTGCCCCATGCCAGAAGAGTCAGTAGTGGAATACCAAGAATCAAATAAAGGAAGCGGAAGTTGAGTTTCAGCTTAGATGACGCATAAACCAGCAAGCATAAATCAGCAATCAACATTAAGGCAAAAAATAATGCGCTGAAGTCGTTGGCATTGAAGCTATGGAAATTGCAGCCACATCCGAGTATTCTAACGATAATGTGTGAATTGAAAAACGCATATGCATTACCTAGGACGATAATTATCGCTATGGGTGTGCCGACTTGCCAGTAAAGTCCGATATTCTTTATTCTTGCACGTGTGAGCAGGACGAGTATGGCAAGCCAACACCATAGTGATGTTTCTAACGACGTTCTCCGGACCAATTGAAATATTGTATCGATGTATGTACCATTGAACCACAAATGCTTGGTAATGGCGAGGCAGAATAAGAAAAACAGCTGCATGGCGGAGCATATAAGCAGGAGGTTCTCCCAGTGATCCAGTTTTATGAGCTTGCGTTTCCTCAGGAGCCACATAAGTACAGCTGACAGCAATACAAAAGCACTTAAGAGATCGATCCATTGCACGGCGCTCTGAATTGCTTGTCGAAGTGTCTGATTATTGATATGCTCAAGGAGAAGAAACGATCCTATCACAATGTTTTTTGTAATTGTCCTGAGCATGTTTACCTGATTTGTGGCTACGCCTCATTCTTTGAACAGCTTCTCCATGCCGGGATCGGTTTCGGCGCCGAGTTCCTTGGCTTTTTTGTACCATTTCCTCGCCTCGTCCATCTTCGGAGTCTCACTTGTTGCGAGAAGAACGGCCAGGTTGAACGCTGTCTCTGAAGATTTTGGATCAAGTTCAAACGCGGTACGGAACTGTCTTTCCGCCGATTCGACCCAGCCGAGGTTGCTGCAGGCGACTCCGAGATATCGCTGGAGTTCCGGATTCTTAGGGTCAAGAGCGGCCGCACGGCTCAGTACCCCGAGCGCCAGATAATAGTCGCCTTTGCGGATGTATGCGAACGCCGCAATCAGGAGCATCTGCACGTCATAGGGCTGATAGCAGAGTGCGCGTTCAATATATTTCAATGTCATGGCATCATCACCGCGGTCGGAATAGATAAGGCCAAGATGCATCAGTGCGAACTGGTTTTCCGGATCAAGCGCCAGGACTTTCTCATAATGCCAGATCGCCGCTTCCTTGTTGCCTTTCTTCTCGGATTCCTCGCCTGACTTGACCAGGAGCTTCACTTCATCCTCGTTCACGGGCTTTGCGTTTTCCTTGACAACTTCCTTTATGACTTTCTCAACTGTCACCGTTTTTTCGTTCTTCATCTGCTCGCTGGCTTTCTTCAGGTTGTCGATTTCAGCGCTCTTCTGGGAAATTTTCATCTTAAGCTCGTCGCGCTCAATACGGATTTTGTCGTTGGAGACGGTCAGGAACTTGAGTTCCCTGAGATCCTTTTCAAGCTTTGAAGCCTCTTCGGTCTTTGCCGACAGCTGTTTCTTCAGGTCGTCAAAAGACTTTTCAGATGCTGTGTTCGCGGATTTTACTGCCGTCTTAAGCTCCTGCTCCTTCTGGGATATGACTTCATTCTTCTTTGACAGTTCTGATGTCAAATCATCGATCTTCTTCTTCAATTCGTCCTTTGACTTTGAATTCGCCTCTCCGGCCTTGTTCAGTTCTGCCTGCTTGCCGGACAGTTCCGCATTAAGTTTCACAAGTTCAGCGTTTTTCACTGACATCTCGGCGCTTGTATTCTGGAGCTCCTGATATTTTTTTGCGGTCTCAGCATATCTGGCTACATCCTTGGCCTTAGTCTCCAATTCGGCCTTGGCGGCATCGAATTCCTTGGACTTGGCGGCAAGTTCCTTGTCCCTCGCTTCAAGCTCTCCAACTGCCTGGACATTTTTGGCGGTCATCGCATCCCTGTCCTTGTCAGCCTTGACGAGCTTTGACCGGAATTCCCGTGTTTCGGTAGCAAGGGACGTCTGGAGCGTCTCATTCTCCTTTACGGTAGCTGCATTGGTTTCGGTAAGCTTCCTGTTCAGTTCATCAAGTATGGCGCATTGTTTTATTGAATCAGCAAGCTCCTTCTCCTTTTTGCCCAGCTTTTCCATGCTAGCAGCCAGCGAGTTGACTTCGATTTTCAGAGTCTTATTCTCATCGGAAAGTTGTTTTATATTGTTCTGGTATGTTGAAGTCGAGTTGTCAGAATCAGCGATTTTCTTCCTGAGATTCTCAAGTTCAGCGACATATTTGACATTGTCGCTCTTCGTCTCGATAAGTATCGCCTCGACTTTCTCGAGCTTGGCGGAAGAAGCTTTCGCCTCCTCGTTCTGCTTCGCCTTCTCAAGCGCATCCTTCTCCATTTTTGCGGTCTGGCCGGCGATATCCTGCTTCAGCTTGTCATTGTCCGCCTGCAGCTGCTTGGCCAGTTCGCTTGATAACGGGTTATCCGCGATATCCTTGAGCTTCTTCGAGAGGATCTCATTCTCCTGCTTCTGCTTTTCGAACTTGGATTGGACATCCTTCAACTCGCCCTCGGCGGCGGTCTTGCCTTTCTCGGATGCCTTCAGCCTGGTATCTAATTCCTCAAGAGCCTTTTCGGCAAATGAAAGCTTGTCGTCAAAAGTCTTCTGGGAATCGGTAAGTTTCGTCATCTTGTAGTCGAGGTCGATTTTTTCCGATGACACCTTCTGAGACTGCGCCTTCAGCTCATCGTTTTTGGCTGACAGGGCGGCGTTGTCCTCTTTCATCTTCTGGGAAATCTTGCGTTCGGCTTCAATCTTCTCATTCCATTTTGAGTCATCGGACTTCTTGTCCTTATCATCCTGGAGGCGCTTGTTCTCATCGGCTATCAGGGAATATTTCTTCTCCAGGTCGTTCTTTTCCTTCATCAGGGACTGTATCTCCTCCTTGGATTTGCTTCCGAGGGCGGCTTCCTTTCTGGCCTCGTTCAGGGAGAGGAGGGTGAGATCAAGCCGGTTCTGGGTCTCCCTGGCCTGCTTTTCAAGTGTTGCAATTTTATCCTTCAGAAGTTTCAACTCCTTATCCGGGTCGGCTGGCTTTGAAGGGGTGGTGCCTGTCGCGGCAGGCTGTTCCGGAGCAGTGTCACCCTGCAATGTCTGGATTTTTCTCTCACATACTTTCAGCCTGTATTCCACAAGGGCGCTGTTCCATTTCGGATACTGGGTCTTGACTTTCTGGAAGTAAGTCAGGGCATCCTGGTAGAGCGTGGCTGCAGTTTTCTTGTTTTCAGTCTTTTCCGCAGACTCACCTCTTTCGTAGATTTCAAATCCTTTCAGCCAGAGGCTTCTGGCGGCGTTGCCTTCCTCCGTGGTGTATTGGGCCATGAGCGGAAATGACGCAAAGAAGAAAAAAAGTAAAAATAATGCGAACGGACTTCTCATAGGTTGACTCCTCCTGAAAATTAAAAACACACAGCTGATAATATAGCCCGGATTGTTGTGCTTTGCGAACTAAGTGTCAAGAGAGGAGTCGGCGAGAATCTCCCTGGCAAGATTGGAGCCCATGACTTTCATCAGTTCCCTCCGGCATTTCCTGTCGGTGCGTTTCCTCACGGTGAATTCAGGATTCAGCACCATGGTGGCATGGGCAAGATGATAAACGTATTCGGACATTCTGAGAGCTGAAACCTCGGCTGTCCCGTGTCCGAGTTCCTTAAGCCTGAAGTAGAGCT
>JANYBI010000756.1 GCA_025360875.1 Lentisphaerota bacterium | reverse complement strand
CTTTTATATTAATTTTATGAAAAACTTTGGAGAAACTATACGTAATCTCAGAACCGCTCAAGACCTTGGCTTGCGCGAGACAGCTGTCAAGGTGGGCATTTCACCTACCTACTTAAGCCGTATTGAACGTGGGAAAGAGTCTCCCCCGCGGCCAGATATAATAAAAGAAATCGCCAAGATACTTGCTGCAGACCCTGATGTGTTGTTCCGTTTATCCTCATCCACAGATCCAGAAGTCATCAACTATCTTCATGACCAACCTGAGGCTATGACTCTTATAAGGTTTATCAAGGACTTTAATTTCAACGAGACTGAAATTAAAGTCCTTATCAAAACTGCCGAAGGCATTAGAAGTAAATAATAATAGTACCTCAAAGCCGGAAGAAGAGTGTTAGCTATCAAGAATTAATAGTTCAAGTATAAAAATTCTTTTTGCCTTAACCCTCTTCTATGGAGAAGGCAGAAACTGAGACGTCATAGAACACGCACCGCTCATCCGCCGCCAAAAGACTTTCAATCGGTAAGGAGATTGTAGGCCCCGCGGATTAATATCACAGGGCATTTGAGGCCGCTGTCTTCGATTATTTCCTGCATCTTAGTCTTTAATGTATCAAGCCCATATCTGCGGCTGGAATGGAAAAGGATCAAATTCCTGACTCCGCCATCTCGGACGGACGGCAGAAGCGACTTGAGGTCTGCGTGGATACCCTTCTGTTTGTCCGCGTCTTCCGGATATAGAAATGATGCCTCATGTATAAGCACTTGTGCTCCATTGTAGAAGCTGGGTTCCATTCGTTCCGTATCTCCCGAATAAACAAGTTCGCATTCGTATCTCACCTCTTCAAGCTCGTTGCGTGGAAGCTTGCTCGCTAGCGCTTGGATTTGCTTTGAATCAAGGTGCTCGTATTCTCTCTTGAGCCGTTTGCGCTGGTGTCCGATCCTGTATGCCAGGCACAGTTCGCCATTTTCATGGACAACATCAATGGCTTCGAGTATCCTTCCATTTTGAAGAGGCATTTTATCTCCCGCAGCGATCGGGGAGAATCTGACGTTTACCAAATTGCGTCTGGCGGCAAGATCACGTGCGGGAATGATCCATTGATCCATCGGTTTCGAGTCTTTCGGAAAAACTATGGTCAACGGCTTGTCATTCGCCCCTTTCAATCCAGAACGCATTTCGAGCAGTGTCAAAATCCCGCGGCAATGATCAGAATGTGAATGGGATATCGCCAGTATATCCGTTCTGAAAACATGATCGTCAAGCCGTATGGCTGAACCTTCGCCGCAATCAAACTGTATTCCAAACTTCCTCCACAGGAAGAAATGCGAGAACGAGCAGGAATAAGATTGAAGGTTTGAAGCTACAATCTCAGGCATCTTGTCGGCATTAAACAGCAAAAACATGTTCGCCCCCTACAGCTAAAATGGGATCACTTCTTCCGTTCAAGTATGGACAGGACTTCCCTGTCAAAAAGATCGTATGCTTCATCTATTGGGTATTCCACCCCTGCGCGCAAGAGGTCCTCGGTGTCGCTTCTGAATTCGGGGAGATTGATCTTCGCCTCCATGTTCATGCGGTATTCCTTTGCCGAGACTCTCAGCCCTGACGCCTCCATATAGCTTTTGAAGCACTTTACAATGGTTTCCGGATCTGCCTTGCCTTTGGTAAGACCGAGCCACAGGTCAAATAGGTCCCTGCCTTTTCGGCGCTGATACAGAGCTCTCATTTTTGTGCCAAGCAGCTCCTCCAACTGGTATGTTGAGATTTCACATTTGCCGTCAAACCATCGCGAGTTTACTGCAAAAGGTATTTTCTGGACTCCAAGTACCGTGAAATGTTCCCTTGAGTTAATTTCAACCTTCAAACGCAGAGTAACTGATGGCGAGTCTTCTGACTGAAACCTGTATGTCAGATTCACAACGCCAGGCCCTTGTTTGCGCTGGGGCTTGCCGAGCCAGGGTGTCAGCTTTTCGTGGAGGGCGTCAAATACTGGACCTATTGGCCCTCCTACGACTTGAACAAGATCGATGTCTTCGGAATACCTTGCAGAAGGGAGAAGGAAAATCTTGTGCAGTGCCGTTCCTCCACGGAATGCCAGATGCTCCGCAAGCAGTGGATGGGAGAATATCTCCACAACGGCCCTGCTTATGATCAGGTCCTGTTCGACCATGGCCGACGTGTTCCATGGAGCGTGAGTAGTTCTCCATTCGGTTACTATGTTATTCAATATCACAGCAAGTCTCCTTCCAGTTCAATATTCATCCAGATATTCCATTTCTTATTTCTTTTTGCACCACCCTGCGGCAAGGCAGGATGAAGCTTGACGAACCTTGGATTCTCCTTAGCCACCCATTCAGAAAGCATGGCTGATTTCTTTTTGAAGGCTGTGTTGTCAATGAGAAATCCAAGCCTCTGGGCATAAGCCATGCAATTATCCTTCTTTGCAGCCTTCAGAAGTGCGGCAGGATCGAGTTTTTCCCCGAGCTCCTGGAGAACCGTCAAGACTCTGTCAAGGCCTCCTATGCCGGAGGAATACCTCAGAAGGTCGAATGCAGTCTCTTCAGGTGTCGAGACAGGCAGTTGTCCTATAGGTCCTTTGATCTTCTGGATATCCGTACCCACGAGGTTCTTTTTCCAGAAAAAGCGTATTGCCAGGTTGCGGCAGACTATCTTCCTGAGTCCCCTCCCTGAAGCGACTATATGGTATGCTGTCGGACGCTGATGCGCGGCGCCGTGATATTGTGCGGCAGAAAGAACTCCGACATAGTAATCCTTCTCCAGATACTTCATCAGATCATCAATAAACCATTCAGGAGGCAGTATTCCATTGACAACATATTCCACTGGAACTATCACGTAGAATCCGCGGGATGGCCTGGCAACTCTTTTTTTCAATAAAAGGCGCGCCACCGCCTTTTTAAAGGCGTTAGGGGAGAGTTTCAATTCGGTCAATGCCTCTTCGCGGGTGAAGACATAAAGTCCCCTGGATTGCTTTGAGTCAACCCATTCATCAAGGCGCATCGGACTGTGACTTGTTGATTTACCCATTAGATTCATTGTTATCCTTATAGTATGCATAAGGTGCCACTATATGGCACTTATTGCAAACATAAATTACTGATAAATTCAAGAAGAGTTTAGATATTTCCCTGTTTGCGTTTTACTACGATTTCCATAGTTTATCGCAAATCACACCTGTGTCGGCTTTGATTTTATAGCCTTCTTATTGACATATCCGTCCCGCATACGATATCAAGTTCATACGCTTCTGCAAGAATTAATATACTGTTAAATATTGGTAATAAAGATGTTATAATAAATATGGCTATTTCGCTCTCAGTACCGAACAGCTGAGAGCTTGATGTCCATCAAACGGGTCGTTTATACGGCCGCCGTATCAACCGGTGGCCGTTACGGTCACCAATAACTAAAAAATAAAGGTGACCAAAATGAGTCCATCAGCCGCATTGATGTTGGAGAAGGAAATCTACCCGATCATCAGAAATACGATCCCCAAAACTGCAAGACCTATGGGCAGCGAAGATCATGAGGAACTGGTGCAGGATGCCACTGCTTCCGCAGCCGAGATGCTCGAAGCCATGGAAAAGGCCGGTAAGGAGCCGCTTCCTCACAGCATCGCGTATTACAGCATTCAACGCACGAAGTCTGGCAGACGTTCCTATGGAGACATACGCAGTGATGTCATGAGCCCCGGCTTCCAGATGGATCATGAAGGTTCAGTATGCTCCATGCAGGAGCCGGTCTGCGATGAGGATGACCTTACCGTAGGAGATGCCATAGAATCTAAGAGAGAAGACACGGCAGCGAAAGTGCTCCGTGCCATTGACTGGCAAGCCTTCCTTGACACTCTAGATGTCCGTAAACGCCGCATCGTAGAGGAGATGATGCTGGGCTTCGGCAGCGGCGATATCGCAAGTCTGTTCTCGGTGTCGGCGTCAAGGATAGTCCAGTTGAAGCGCGAGATCGCCCAGGATATCAAGGCGTTCATGGGAGATTCGATCCTTGTAGATGCCGGCCAGGAATCGGTGTGGGAGCGCGATGTCCGGTGCCTGCGCGAAAAGAACGCGTGGAAGCACATGAAACTCGATAAGATAGATGATGACATGGAACATTCGCATATGGCGCAGGCCATGTTCGGATAATATCAACAAAGGGCCGGTGTAAAAGCCGGCTCTTTTTTACTTATCAGTTAAATTCACATCCTCCTGAGGAATCTCAGGCTTGCATTACCGGCAAGAATTGGTTTCTCAATTGGACTTTCCGCTTCCGAGGATATGCACAGATATTCCCAGGCGAAGACCAGGAGTATGGAAACATATCCCAGAAAGTAGAGCGGCCACCATGGCACACCGCCAAGGACAATGACTCCTAAGTTGTGGCAGAAATGGAATGCGATAGGCGGAAGGATGAACAACGATGACAGGAGCCATCTCTTCTTCAAGATGAGGAACAGTCCGATTCCGGCAATTCCTCCAAACAGGGGATCCGTCATCTCCACTACCCAGGTCCTGTTTTCCAGCAGTCCATATATGTCACCGTATTCAACCATGCATACGAAGTTCTCCATGAACATGAATCCTGAACCGAGGACGAATCCGGACGTGAAGAAATATTGCCAGCGGTCAGATCGTTCGATGAGCATGCGGAATGCGAGGGCAAGGCACAAGAGTTTAGCGCCTTCCTCAAGAATTGCCGATGGAAGGATGTTCCACGTCAGATGGCCGGACGAACCCCACGGGAATACGATATCCAGCGCGTATTCGGCCATATAGCATGGAGCGATCAGAACTCCGCCGGCCAGGAATAGCAATGACATCGCTAGGAGTTTCGGTCGTATTGGAGCAAAGAGCCATAGCGCTACGGCATAGAGGAACGATGGTATAAGCGTTCCAAACAGCGTATAGAGAAAGTCGGGTGAATCAAACATGATGCTCCTTTCAGGAATTATGAATTAATTTTGGTTTGTCGTAATATTTCACATAAATCATCCAGCCTTTATCTCATGGAATTGCCCGATTTGAACGGAAATCTTAATTTCCATGAAGTCGAAGCTCATCTGTCCTTGTCCGCCTCTTCTTAGATTATGCAGAACAGCTTCATCTAGCCACTGGTCAATCCTCGCTTCAGTCTCATACCTCAAAGCTGAACCGCCATACATCCTCCGCGCCGAATATGAAAACGCCCCGCCTTTTCCCCTGTTGACCAGAAGCATCGCCAGTTCCGGTACATCCATAAGGAAGATATAAAACTGGCCCTTAAGTATGAATGAGATCAGTTCCTTATTCTCTTCAACTCCAAACCTTCTCATTTCCGCAAGCAGATTGGCGAGTGTACTTAAATGGCTAATGTGGAATCCATCCTCGCCAGGAACGGTCAAGGGGAATGCGGGCAATATCCGGTCGGTCATGTCTACGTCGTCGATTCCGCTGGACTTGGACTTCAAGCCACATGCATTAAGCCATGAGCTGAGCTTTGAAATCGTCTCCGTGGAGACTTCGGTGTTCATCGGCCCCTTTACTTCCGCCGGCCAAAATGTATTGTTCTCATAGTCAAACCGAACAAGTACAGTCGCCCTTTCCGGCTTCCGTAATGAGTAGATGTAGATATTCCCATTTGAGTTCTGAACACTCTCATTGTATACCGAGAATACGCAGTTGTGCTGTTCCCGGGCTTCAAGGTATAGCTTCACAGGCGAATCGAGCGGGATGATCTCGAAGTCTTCGGTTGCAGGCGGCGCTGGAACAGGCGGAACAGGATATTGCTTCGACTTGTCCATTTCTGAAATCTCGTGTCTGTTAGCATCCTCCACCGCCCTGTCATGCCTCTTCCTGAGATGGGTTATAGATTGTATAGGGCCTCTCTGGACCATGAGCAGTCGTTCCATGAAAAGAGTATCTTTGAACAGCTTATAGGAGTTGTAGGCGGAACCTTCGCCTTTGACTGCATTACGGTAAAGTTCAGAAAGCTCGTTCAGGAAGCGCCAAGAGGCTTTCGACCTATAGCTCCTTTTGAATATTATATCCAGAGTAATGTAGTCAATGGACTTGAGATGAGAGAGAGGCTTTATGATTTCGGGTTCTTTTCTTATCAGTGCCCTGAGCATTAACAATTCCTTGTTAAAGCAGGCATCGTACTCGATCTTGGACAGTAGCTTGGCAACGGCTTCGCTGTCAGGCCATCCAAGCCAGGCAAGGATCTTCCGGCGTGGCTTAGGCATGATTCGGCGCACAGCCTCCCATCTCTTTGAAAGTTTCTTGCGGAATACTGGGAAGTTTGAGAGCATATAACCGATTGCGGGTGCATTCCTCATGAACTCAGAGGCTCCGGGACATCTCGCGTAGAACGAGCAAATGTTCCAGGCGTGGTCGTCCCTGCAGAACATCTTCTCCCTGGCCTCAAGCGGGATTAAGTCATAGAATGCCGCGATGGCTGGAATCCATTTCCGGCGCTTGGCGTTGAGCTTTTCAATTTTCTCCCTCTTGGAGGGGGTATCTTCTATGTTGATTTTGGCATCGATGGAGACAGGCCGGCCTTGTTCCCTTCTTATTGAATACTCCAGGGCCTGTTGTCTCAGTGATGATTCGTGGATGGGGGCGCAGCGCCAGAAAGGTTTCTTCTTGGTCTTGCAGTACCTTGCAGGCGGCCATGCACGCGTGACTTCAACCGAGTCCTTGTTGAATTCGTATAGCTTGCCATCCTTGACTGTAAATCCCTGTTTGTCAGGGGGGGTAAATTTAGATTTCGTCTTCATAATTGGTGTCATTCCTTACTCACGTTTCAATCTTTCAGTCTCCCAGCCACATACAGGTTCGATATTAGAAATGTTAAAACGTCTATTATGCCACTATATCTGTGCCCCATGGACATTTTATGTCCTGGCAGTATTCCGTCCTCGATATCGATTGTATCTGTGTAACGCGTCAGTCTTTATTTTAGGCTGAGGGATGAGCGGAGCGTGGTCGCCGAGTCAGGCGGCCTTGCCAGGTTTCTTTCCGTCAAGCATTGAGGATAAGTCGGCGGACTTGTCCGA
>JANYBI010000730.1 GCA_025360875.1 Lentisphaerota bacterium | reverse complement strand
GTGGTTCAGTTTGGCGGCAGCACGGGCTTCCTTGATGAAACCAGCGACGAATTCCGAGTTATTGGCGTATTTCTTGGACAATATCTTGAGGGCGGCCCTGCGGTCAAGGGACATCTGGTGGGTCAGGTAGACAACACCCATTCCTCCCCGTCCTATCTCCTCGAGGATCAGGAAGTCGTTGCCGACGACGACGCCTGTCGACACCAGCGAGGACGGGGCAATGGTGACCTCCCCGCATTTTGGACAGCCGACATCGACTCCGCAGTCAGCGTTGTCGACTTCAAGGACATTTCTACAGAATGGGCATTGAAACTTCATAGGAAACAGGCAAATTCCTAAAATTAGGGTACAAAAACCTAAACTAATATATATGAACAGTCTTTTGATGCCAGTATTATTTCAGTAATAATGTTAAATTGTGGTCGCTCCCGGATGCCAGCAGGATTCCCCGATTTCATGATCCCAAAAGCTCTGCACGGTGATTTTCAGGAGTTCCCTTAAGCGTCATATGCTAACTTTCATAGGTTCCTAATGTGAATAGGCCGGAGTCTGTGATATATTGCGAAAATAGTGAGTTGGGTATGTTTTGGCAGTTGGGGTGAAAAATTCCAAGCTCCAAACCTCCTGCTTTGCCGGAGGTACATGACAGCAGGCGGGTTTGATTGCTATTGCATAAGACAGGGAGTTCCCTTGAATATAAGTCTAGTAAAATTGCTTTTTCCGGCGATGTTCTTGTCCATTGCCTGCCTGCTGCCTATGGAGCTTTCGGCCGCCAGGATGATAACCATAAGCGACAGGGTGAAATTCTACCCTCCCAGGATTGATCCGAAATACGAGAAGCTCCAGAGCTTCCTAAAAGCCGCAGATGGGGCGATAAGTTCAGCCTCATCGTTCAAGGCGGGTGAGAAGGGGCTGGCATGTTCGGTGATAATAAGCGGAACCGACCTCAAGAACGGATTTGAAGTGAATACTGTCGGAAATGAGACTAGGATTTTCCTGGCCGAAGATGCCGCGGAGATTGACAGGAAACCCGGAATCCAGTCCATGATCGTGTCCTCGCTGCTGCTTTGCAGGTTTGGAATGAAGCCGGACAATGGTTTCGCAAAGGTTCCGGAATGGATGGGGGCCGCTTTACTATATAAGACCGAGAAGAGGAAAAACACCTCGATCCTCCAGGGGATAGTGACATACCAGGGGGTCAGGGCTCTCTGCATATCGGGTTCCGCGCCGGATCTATGGAATCTGATAAACTGCCCCCTTGAAGCCGGAGACGGACCTTCTTTCAGGTTGTACGCTGAAGCATGCTTGCTTATGATGGATGCTATTTCCAGGTTCCCGGGAGGTGGAAGGGACGCGTTCACCTCGCTCCTCAAGTCTGCTCTCGACGATGAAAAAGCCGAAAGCTCCCTGAGGAACGTCCTGCATGCGGCGATTAAGAAGAGCGGGGTCGATTATTTCCTTTCCTCAGAAAAGGAAAATGGCAGAGGCCTGGTGGAGAACTGGTATGGTACGGTAGTGCGCAACAGTTCCGTAAGCATTTTCTATCCTGGTACATCGGGCTACGCCCTGCGCAGAATTGAGGAGCTGGAGGAAGTGGGCTTCGAGCAGGTTCCGGTTGATGCGAAATCCGCAAATCCGAAACCCGAGGAGGAGGGGGATGTTCCCAGGACATTCAAGTTAGTCGATTTCGGCACAAAATGGCAGGAGATCAAAAATCCGGAAAAGACGGTCATGGACCTGCAGAGGAAGTTCAGCGATCTTTCAAACCAGCTGCCTCCCTCATTCCAGGACAAGATCAATGGGTTCATAACTCTTCTGAAAAAGCTCAAGGACGGGCGCAGAGATGATTTTGCCGACGAATACCGGAAGCTCAGGCAGAAATTCGAGGCTGAGATGGCAAGGCTCGGGGAGATAGAGAAATTCCTGGATGAAGGTGAGAGGAAATTCATACCGTTCGGGACAAGGTGTTCCTTCGAGCTTGAATATCTGGAGTCTGCTGGCGGATTTGCGGCCAGGTTCTGGCCGGAGCTGGAAGCGGAGCTTGAAAAAGAGGAAGGTAAATCAAGGTAGGTTGATGCTCAGCAGGAATAACATAATTCTGATTGCGGGATTCTTGGTGCTCTTCGCGATCCTCTCCATTTCCGCTGTCAGGAAATTTACAGGGAAGGTCGTCCCCGATTTCTACCATCCCTATTTTTCCGCAGTGGAGAAGGTTTCGGATACCGAGGCGTATGCGGGCCTCATGCTGGAGAAGAAAGGCAGTCTGGCGTCAGAGGTCCTGAAACTGCGCGAGGATAATGAAATGCTTTCCGCGAAAATGAAGATAATGGACCATCTCAGGATGGACAACGTCGAACTCAGGGACCTTGTCGGGATAGGGAAGGTCCCATATTTCACCTGCCTCAAGGCGGAAATAATAAGGCGGGATCCGGCCAGATGGTATGAAAAGCTGATAATCGACAAGGGGGAGTCCGATGGGATAAGGGAGGGGGGCGTGGTGATTTCAAGGATCGCCGGAAAAGACGGGGCAGCCCCGTCCTTTGCAGTTGTCGGCAGGATCAGGTCGGTTTCCAAGCACGAGTCAGTAGTAAGCACGATCCTGAGCGACGACTGCGCCCTGAGCGTCATGGTTTCAGGAAGCAAGGCCCATGGGGTGGCCGGAGCCGGTAAAAAAACTGAAAAGAACTTTCTCGTAAAAATAAAATTCCTTCCTAAGGATGTCAAATACTCCCCCGGGGAATATGTCTTCACTTCCGGCCTCAGCGGAATCACACCTTCCTCCCTGCTGATCGGCAGGCTGGCGGAGGAAACGGAAGGACAGATGATCAAGATAAAGGACAACCTTTATGCGGAGGCGTGGATGGAGCCTTCCGCCAGGTTCGACAGTCTCCAATTCCTTCTTGTGCTGGTGCCTGAAAAATGATAACAGCCTGCTACATATTCCTGGTGCTTGCATTGTCGATCATGGCAGAAGCCATGATCGGAGGATTCGGCATGATCATACCTCTGACAGGCATGTCGGTATTCTATTTTTCAATGGTGCATGGATGGAGGATGGGGCTGGCGCTCGGTTTTTTCTCGGGCCTGGTGCTGGACATGCTCTTTGGAAGGACGGTACCTGTTTCCACCTTGGGACTCATGGCGGTTTCAGGCGTGACAGTGTTCTGGCTGCTCAAGGGTGAGACCAAGGATTTCCTGCTGCATGCGGTGCCCGGGATGATGACAGGGCTTGTGGCGGTCCTGCCGGCAATCGCTATCTATTGGAGGAGCATGCTGTTCGGGGGGGTATGGGACATTTTTTTCATTCTCCTGTCCTCGGTGATTTCGGGAGCCCTGCTTCTTCCGCTGATTGTCCTATGCCTTGACGCCGCATCCGAGTGGCTTGGGATGGAACTTTACAGGAACGCCAGGGAAAATATCGAGGAAAGGATGCAATAGGTTGAAAGATGAAATTGTAAAAGCCCTTCTGAGGATCTTCATACTTGGCGCCATCTTCACGCTGTTCTACATTGTAATCGTGGTCAAGCTCTGGGATGAACAGATACAGCTTGGGGAGGAGCACAGGGAGAAAGTCTCGAAGCAGTCCATCAGGTGCATCCGTCTTCCCTCCATCAGGGGCAGGATATTCAGTTCGGACATGAAGGCGCTTGCCGACAATATCCCGAGTTATGACATCGTCTTCCATCCCGCTGAAATGAGGCAGCCGGGAAGACAGAAGAAGACGGTCAACCACATTTTCGCCAGTGCGCACGCGATCGGGGCCGCCATCGGCAGGAAGTCGTCGCTCACCACCGAAGGGATACTGCGACATATCAACACCAAGCCTGCACTGCCTCTCACAGTTTTCAAGGATCTCACGAACGTGGAGATGGCGAATGCCGTCGAGATGGGCATGGAGATACAGGGGATGGAAATCAAGATCATCCCGAAACGCTATTATCCCGGGGGCAAAACAGCCTGCCATGTGCTCGGATATGTGGGGCTTGAGGATCCGGGCACGGCCGAGGACAGGACCGACTTCTCATATTATCTTCCCGACTGGATAGGCAGGGACGGAATTGAAAAGATGTATGACGGATTCATAAAATGCGGGCCGGTTCCGCTGCGCGGACTCAAAGGAGAGGCAGGAAACGAGATGGTCAGGATAAACAACATGGGATTCGTGTTTGAGACCATAGGGACTCCTGTGCCTCCGCAGAACGGAAACGACATTGTGCTCACAATCGACTCCAGGGCGCAGATGATTGCGGAAAAGCTCCTTGAGGAGAGGTATGGCGCCTTTGTCCTTCTTGACGCTTCCACCGGAGGAGTCATTTCGATGGTATCCTCCCCCGGATTCGAGCCGCAGCTATTTGTCCCGAAAATAAAGAGCGCCGACTGGAACATGTATATGAATGATCCCGGCCGGCCGCTTGTAAACCGTGCGACTTACGGTGAATACACTCCAGGCTCGATCATCAAGCCGATCATAGCCATGGCGACGCTTGAAAGCGGGTTCGACCCGCTGGAGAAAATCAGATGCGACGGTTCGCTTGTGATTGGCAATGCCGCGATCCACTGCTGGAGCTGGAAGAACGGAGGACATGGGGATGTCGACATGCTTTACGGAATACAGCAGTCGTGCAACGTCTATTTCATGTCGCAGGGCAGGAAGCTCGGTCTCGAAAAGATTGCCGACATGATGGCTTCCGCAGGCATCGGAAGGAAGACAGGCATATGTCTTCCTGAACGCGCCGGACAGATCCCCTCGATGGAGGCGAAATACAGGTTGTACGGTGAGAGATGGACCGTCTACGACACCTGCCTCGTTTCCATAGGGCAGGGGATAATTCTTCTCACCCCTCTGCAGGCGGCATTATATGTGTCGGCGATAGCAAACGGAGGATCCGTGTTGAAACCATACCTTCTCCAGGAAGTCCGGGATACCGACGGCAATGTCCTGTACGCCAGGGAAGGAGCTGAAAAAGTGTCCGAACTGAAAGTAAAGAAGGAAAATCTTGAAATTGTGAGACAGGGGATGTATCTGGTTGTCAATGGAGAAAAGGGTACCGCCAAGAAAGCCATCAACGATAAGATAACATTGTCAGGAAAGACCGGTACCGCTGAAATTGGTCCGAAAAATGACAGGAAGACTAACACCTGGTTCATGGGGTTTGGGACACATAACGGAAAGACATATGGTTTTGCCCTGATTGTCCAGGAAGGTATCAGCGGCGGTTCGACATGCGCGCCAATAGTAAGGCAGTTCTTCCAGACATGGCTGGAATCTCCGGATGCCCAGGAGATAGACCTCAAGCAGGAGGCAATAGAGCCGGATATTTTGATGGAGCCGGATTGAATATTATGACTACTTTGAAATTGGCTTTTTGTAATAATGATATTTTAAATAAAAGGGGACTGGGTATGATCAAAAAAATGATGGTTGGAGTCGTTGGCGTGGTCGTGTTGTGCATGGGATTGGTTTTCACAATGAAAGCTGCTGAAGAAGCCGGCAAGACAACTCTGGACAATCTGCAGGCGGCATTCAATGGCGAATCGAACGCGAAGGTTCGTTATGAGGCGTTTGCCGTGAAAGCTGACGAGGAAGGCTACAAGTCTGTCGCCTCCCTTTTCCGCGCCGCATCCAAGTCGGAAGGAATACATGCGGCCAGTCATGCCGTGGTCATAAGGAAGATGGGTGCTGAGCCCAAGGCCGCCATTGAAAAGGCTGATGTCAAATCCACCAAGGAGAATCTTGAAGCGTCAATAAAGGGGGAGACATACGAAAAGGAAACGATGTATCCCTCATTCATAAAGCTGGCTGAAGCAGATAAGAACTCAGATGCCTCCACTACGTTCAAAAGGGCGATGGCCGCTGAGGTGGAACATGCCAGACTGTATTCGCAGGCTCTCAAGGAACTGGATGCATGGAAGGCGACAGGCAAGGAATTCCTGGTATGTACAGTCTGCGGATATACCACCATGGACATGAATCTTAAAGTTTGTCCGGTCAGTTCCACGCCACGAGGCAAATTTGATCTCGTAAAATAGTAATGATACCCATAATCCGAAGGATGCCGATATGAAAAAATTCGGATGGCTGTTTCTCCTTGGAACCCAGTTCGCCCTTGTAACTGGTTTCTGGCTTTATGGACATGTGAACCATTCCATGGGCAACCAGCTCACGGGTGAACCGGTCGGCCAGTATCTCGCATATGGACGTCTTGCCGGATTGTTTGCGGTCCTGTGCATACTTTTCCAGCTGCTGCTGATAGGCAGGATCAAATGGCTGGAACATTCGTTCGGACTTGATCGCATGGCCCATCTGCACCATTTCACGGGATTTGCGATTGTCGCATTTCTTCTCGCCCATCCGCTGCTCGTGACAACCGGACATTCCATGCAGTCGGGAACCGGGTTCCTGGCACAGTACGTTGATTTCATCGAAAACTGGGAGGATGTTCTGGCAGCCATAATCGGGGTGATCGTAATATCCGTCGCCCTGGTATTCTCAGTTCTCGTACTGAAAAAATGGGTCAGATACGAAGTCTGGTATTATTCCCATCTGTCCCTCTATGTCGCAATAGCGCTGGTGTTCGGACATCAGTTCGAGGTCGGGACAGATCTGGTCGGGAACAGATATTTCGAAGGTTACTGGTACGCTCTTTACGCCTTCACTTTCGCGAACCTGGCATACTACAGGTTTTTACGTCCCGTAATTTTTTTCCTCAGGCACCGGTTCAAGGTTGAGAAGATTGTCCCGGAAACTGGAGATGTCACCTCCGTATATATAGAAGGAAGGAGCATGGAGTTTTTCCCGGTTGAAGCCGGACAGTTCATGATAGTCCGGTTCTGGGCGAAAGGATTCCGCTGGGAAGCCCATCCGTTCTCGATGTCGTTCCGGCCGAACGGCGAAAAGATCCGGCTTTCAATAAAGGCCCTTGGCGACTTCACCCGGCGTATTCCTGGACTCAAGCCCGGAACCCATGTTTTCATTGACGGGCCGCATGGAATCTTCACGTCCGCTACCAGCAATTCGCAAAAAATCCTCCTCATAGCCGGAGGAATCGGGATAACTCCGATCCGCGCGTTGGCCGAGGAAATGTCCGCCACAGGACGCGACGTCATTCTAATTTACGCGAACCGGAACCGTGCGGCAATTGTCTTTGAAAAGGAACTGGATGAGCTTGCTGGAAAGTCGGGCGGACATCTCAAAGTCGTCCATGTTCTAAGCGAAGATGCCGGGTGGACCGGCGAAAAAGGGAAATTGGACAAGGAGAAGATCTCCAGCCTTGTTCCTGATCTTCCTGACCGCGAAGTCTTCCTCTGCGGACCGCCCATGATGATGAAATTTGTCCGGAAATCCCTTTCCGAACTCAAGGTGCCCAAATCCAGAATCCATTTCGAGAAGTTTGCGCTGTGAGTATTCCTTAAGATGACGGATTAATGGTTCTCGGCAGGAGCCTGTCGGACTTAGTAATGAGTTCAAATATAGGTGATTTTGTTTGTAGTAGTCCTCCATGGAGGATTTGCGCGTTATTTGAAGTTTTCAGATTCCATTAAGAACGCTCGAACACGAGCTACTACAAGCGAATAACCTTAAGTCCGACACTCTCCGGGCTGGATTGTTGGATTATTGGGTATTGCATATCTCCTTGATTTGCAACAATCCGTTAATCCTGCAACTTTAGTTCGATGTTCGACGTTCGCTTTACGATTTCCTATCTACCCTTGCCTTTCGGGTAGTAGATTGTATCTTATATTAAGGTTTCCGGGATATATTATAAGCGTATCAATTTCATCACGGAAGATTATTTTCGCAGCGGCAACAGTCTGTTCCCCTGAAAAAAGGTATATACATATAATCACAGTTAACTTAAGGAACATAGATTATGAAAAACCACCAAATTGATAAGCCTAGCCTTACTGTTCACATAAACGGCAAACGAATTTGTAGTGCCGGGATATGCGGAGATGGAATACTTAGCGCAACGCTACGTGTGGGTAATCTTAAAACTCGAGACGGTAGCGTTATTGACAATATCAGTTGTTCAATTGCCGGAATATTTGATAAAAAGCATCATACTTGGTTTTTTGATGAAAATCTTAAGTCCGGAGATGAGATTCTACTAAAAATAGAAAAACTAAATAATATTGATGAGCCAAAAGAGATTTCTGATGTTGATAAAGATATGATAGATTTTGAAAATAGCTTAAGCCAGCAATAATTTTTGATATTTTGATTTGCGAAAGCAAATCACATGGAGTACGGGAACCCTGGTCTTTGGCGCCGCCTAAGGAGCCTGTCGGACTTACAAATGAGTTCAGGAATGGCTGAATTTGTTCGTAGTAGCGCATGTTTGCGCGTTCTTCGGTCTTTTCAGATTCCGTTAAGAACGCTCGAACACGAGCTACTACAAGCGAAAAACCTTAAGTCCGACAGGCTCCTAAGGCGGGTAAACTTGTTACCGCCATGTTCAGAGAAATTTATTTCTCGTTTAACTTTCTTGAGAGTCCCGTATTCTGAGT
Organism: Lentisphaerota bacterium; assembly: GCA_025360875.1. Taxonomy (GTDB): domain Bacteria; phylum Verrucomicrobiota; class Lentisphaeria; order Victivallales; family GWF2-50-93; genus GWF2-50-93. Next base: position 116 of record JANYBI010000730.1, on the reverse strand, counting down.
TACTTGTCAGTCCGTGAATATACACTGCGGACGAAGATCCGCCATGCTTTTTATTTCGAATACATCCATTAGCCGCTGTAAGAGCGCGGCAAATCTTTCATGCAGCCATTTTTGAG
>JANYBI010000726.1 GCA_025360875.1 Lentisphaerota bacterium | reverse complement strand
GAAGGGTTCAGTGGACTTCCGTCTCCCGGAGCCGCTGCGGGGGTATGCAGCCTTGTCATTTATTACTGCATGAAGGAGGGAGAGCTCAAGCAGATCCTTGTCATACTTCCGTTCTATGCCGGTTTTCTCGGACTCATGATGGTCAGCACTGTGCGATATACCCACATAGGGAAATGGATCCAGTCGGTACGGAGAAACAGGATACGCCTGGTCATGCTTATTGTCTTCGTGCTGTCTCTTGTAATATGGCATGAGCTTGCCGCAGTTGTGCTGATCAATTATTACATATTGTCGGGCCCTGTCGTCGAGGTGTATCTGAGGATAAAGGAAAAACGGCAGCGCGATTCCCTGATAAAGGCTGAAATAGGGGGAGCCTAGGAAGAAGTGCGAAAGTTCGGGAGTTCGGGAGTTAGTAAATTCGGAAGTTTAGTAAAAGCGAACATACAGTTTCTAATTTCCAGCATCTAGCGAGTAGCAGAGAATTTAAAAAATTGGAAATGAATGGAATTTAGTTGGAGTTCACAGCTTTAGCGTGGCATTTAGAAATTTTGGAGCTTAACTTAAAACTTAATACCTAAAACTTAAAACTAATTTCTGGGGTCTCGTTTATGAAATATCTTGTCACCGGCGGCGCCGGATTCATCGGAAGCCATCTTGTAGAGTCGCTTCTCAAGGACGGACATTCGGTAACTGTCGTCGATGATTTCTCGACCGGTTCCAGGGAGAACCTCGCAGCCGTCATCAAGAATCCAAGGCTCGATCTGGTAGAAGGCGACATCCTCAAGCTTCCGGAGCTCGAATATCTCATAACAAGATCCGACATGGTCTTCCATCTTGCCGCGGCAGTAGGAGTCGAACTTGTCGTCCATGATCCTGTAAGGACGATTGTCACCAACGTCCACGGGACCGAACGGGTCCTCCGCGGGGCGGAGAGGAGCAAGACGAAAGTCCTCATCGCTTCCACAAGCGAAGTGTATGGGAAGTCTGAAAAAGTCAAATTCAATGAGGACGATGATCTTCTCATCGGACCTTCCACCAACTGCCGCTGGTCCTATGCCTGCAGCAAGCTTCTCGACGAATTTTTCGGTATGGCATATTACAGGGCTGAAAAGATGCCCGTCATCATTGTCAGGTTCTTCAATACGGTAGGACCGAGGCAGACCGGCCGTTACGGAATGGTGCTTCCGCGTTTTGTCAGCAAGGCCCTCAAGAATGAGCCTTTGCAGGTCTACGGGGACGGCGAACAGTCAAGATGCTTCTGCCATGTCTACGACGTCATCAGGGCATTGCGCCTGCTTGCGGATTGCGACCAGGCCGTCGGTAAGATATTCAACATCGGGAACACCGAGGAAGTGTCTATGAACTCCCTTGCCGCGATGGTCATAAAACGTGTCAAAAGCAAGTCCAAAGTCAAGCATATACCCTATGAGAAAGCCTATGAGTCCGGTTTCGAAGACATGAGGAGAAGACTTCCCGACATATCAAAGATAAACAAGACGACAGGCTGGAAGCCCGAACACAACCTCAGCCAGATCATCGACTCTGTAGCCGACTATTTCAGGAAGAAAAAGTAGCACAGGCATCTTGCCTGTGATTTTTCTTGGTTCTAAATTGATTCGCTTCCTGTCTTTGATGAGAGAATCGAATCACATGGAGTGCGTGCGATTTATCGCCGCCTTTAACGACGGAATTTATTCCGTCCAATATAACTTCCGCGAAATGAATTTCGCGAAACAAAGCGGCGATGAATCGCCGCACTCCAAGGTCAGGAGAGTGCCTGACAAAAACAAAATCTGGATTTGTAGAAGGCCAACAATGTCAAGAACATTCATTATCCTCCTTTTTGTTTTCTGCGTTGGCTGCGCAAAGCAGCCGCCAAAGCCTATATATATTGATATCAAGCAAAATGGCATTCTCAAGATTGGAACGGACGCATACGACAATGTAAGGCTAATGGAGCTCCTAAGGAAGAGAATCAGGAATGAAGGTTACGACATTCCCATTTATTTCGTTGCGGACAGGGATATTCCTTTCTCTAAGGTTCTTGAGAGTCCCGTATTCTGAGTTACTTGTCAGTCCGTGAATATACACTGCGGACGAAGATCCGCCATGCTTTTTATTTCGAATACATCCATTAGCCGCTGTAAGAGCGCGGCAAATCTTTCATGCAGCCATTTTTGAG
>JANYBI010000645.1 GCA_025360875.1 Lentisphaerota bacterium | reverse complement strand
TCCGCCTTACTACATGCTTTATGTTTTAAAGTGCAGAAGAACCCAAAAATTTCATCTTGAAATTTTTATGAAGCCTTTGAAAAACACTTGCCTGCGTATATAATTACGGTTCTACCTGTCCATAATTGAAATGCAAAATATGATTTAATTAAAAGAAAGGGCTGTACAATGGCTGTAAAAGTCGGAATCAATGGATTCGGAAGAATCGGAAGAATGGCGTTCCAGGCGATCTGCGACCAGGGACTCCTCGGCAAGGAAATCGATGTAGTGGCTGTGGTTGATGTTTCAACTGACGCAAAATACTTCGCCTACCAGATGAAGTACGATTCAGTCCAGGGAAAATTCAAGCATAAGGTCGAGACATGCAAGAGCGACGCCTCCAAGGAAGAAGATGACGTTATCGTCGTCAACGGCCACAAGATCCAATGCGTCATGGCCACAAAGACCCCCGACCAGCTCCCCTGGAAGGCTCTCGACGTTGAATACGTGCTCGAGTCAACAGGTCTCTTCACGGACTCCGAGAAAGCCAAGGGACATCTCGCCGCCGGCGCAAAGAAAGTCATCCTTTCAGCTCCAGGAAAAGGCGATGTCAAGACCATAGTCATGGGCGTAAACGAGAACGAATATGATGCCGCAAAGCACAACATCGTCTCGAACGCATCCTGCACGACGAACTGCCTGGCTCCCGTCGTACATGTCCTCCTCAAGGAAGGCATCGGCATCGAGACAGGTCTTATGACCACCATCCATTCATACACCGCTACACAGAAAACCGTTGACGGCCCGTCCAAGAAGGACTGGAGAGGCGGACGCGCGGCTGCATGCAACATCATTCCTTCATCGACCGGCGCCGCAAAGGCCGTCGGCGAAGTCCTTCCTGCAACGAAGGGCAAGCTCACCGGAATGTCTTTCCGCGTCCCGACACCAGATGTGTCAGTCGTGGATCTGACTTTCAGGTCCGTCAAGGACACTTCCATCGAGGAAATAGCAGCTCTCATGAAGAAGGCGTCCGAGACATATCTGAAGGACATCCTTGGATATGCCGACGAGGAACTTGTTTCTACCGACTTCATCCATGACGCCCGTTCCTCGATCTTTGATTCCAAGGCCACCCTGGAGAACAATCTCAAGGGCGAGAAGAGATTCTTCAAGATCGTTTCCTGGTATGACAATGAATGGGGCTACTCCAACCGAGTAATCGACCTCATCAAGTTCATGGCCAAGAAGAAATAATCTGCTCTGAGATAAAATTTAAACGGCAGGAAGAAATTCCTGCCGTTTTTTTTATGTAACTCGGGCATTCCTGCCCGAGGCGCCTGTGAAGTTTCCAAACATTGATTTGTCAATAAAGGCAAAGATTCGGGCAAGAATGCCCGAGTTACTCAGAAGAGCCCTCTTGGAATTGAAAGGAAGGTCGGCATGACCTTTGCGGCGTGCAGGATGTTTACAATCTGCACGCATATGTAGATTGAGAAGAAGCCCATGGCGTCAACGAATGCGATCTTATATTTCTTCACATTGACATTGTAGAACTCAGGTTCCTTGAACTTGAAAGGATTGGGGATGAACCTGGGGACTTGCTTCATATAGTTGAGAAACTCGTCACCATGGACTTCTATCAGTCTTTTCTCCTCGCCTATGATGACGAACGGGTAATAAATGATGAAAAGCACCACGATCAGCGCTAGAATGAGGAGGTTCTCGGTGGTGAGACCGAGCCCGAGCGCGCCGAAGAAACTGAAGAAATAGAGAGGGTTGCGGACCATTGAGTAAGGCCCTTCGCTGATAAGAGTCTTTGTCTTGTTGCCTGCTATGTAGAGTGCCGACCACAGGCGTCCGAGTATGCAGAAGGCGACAAGGAACCCGCCGATGGACTGGAAAATTATGAAATGGTAGAATTCATCCTTCCAGGAATGGTCTGTAAAAAGGAATATCGCCGTGATCAGGACGACCAGGAGGCGCGAAAAGAGTATTCTTTTCTTCTTTACGAAATTCCACGGTTTGCTTGGCATCTTAGACTTCTCTACAGGTTAAATTTAGAATTAAAAAGATACTCTCTCCTTTCCCAAAAACAATTAAGGAACCCTTTATTCAAGGTTAATTTGAAAAACCGGCGCAAGTAACAATATTAAGGAGAATCAAAAATAAATTAAATTGGATATTTCCATAACAAGGAGGTTTACAATGGGTCTCAACAAGAAAACCGTGCGCGACATCGAGCTTAAAGGAAAAAGAATCGTAATGCGCGTCGATTTCAATGTGCCTGTCAAGGAAGGGAAAATAAAAGACGATACGAGAATCAAAGCTGCTGTGCCTACAATCAAATATATTCTCGACAAGGGCGCTTCCCTTGTCCTTCTTAGCCATCTCGGACGTCCCGATGGCGAAGTGAAGCCTGAATTCAGCCTTAAGCCGACTGTCGAAATCCTTTCAAAACTCATAGGAAAGCCCGTCCAATTCGTGGACGATTGCATTGGTGAAAAGACGGTAGCGGCAGCAAAAGCCCTGAAGCCCGGGGAAATCATGATCTGCGAAAACACACGCTTCCACAAGGAAGAGGACATGAAGGCAAAGACCGACGAGGACAAGGCAAAGACTGCGGATTTCGCGAAGGAACTCGCCAAACTCGGTGAAATCTATGTCAATGACGCGTTCGGGACTGCACACCGCTCCCACGGATCAACCGCCAAGATCTGCAAGTATATCCCCGTGTCAGTTGCAGGTTTCCTGATGGAAAAGGAAATCCAGTACCTGGGACAGACGGTTGAAAATCCAAAGCGCCCGTTCGTTGCAATCATCGGTGGAGCAAAAGTCTCAGACAAGCTTGAAGTACTCAAATCTCTGATCTCAAAGTGCGATTCCCTGTTAATCGGCGGTGGAATGGCTTACACCTTCCTCAAGGCCCAGGGTCACAACATCGGCAAGTCCCTCTGCGAGGATGAGCTTCTTGAGACCGCAAAGCAGATTATGGCCGATGCCAAGGCCAAGAAGGTCAACTTCATGTTGCCAATAGACAACTTGGCCGCGGACAAGTTCGACAATGCCGCCCAGATCAAAACTGTCGCTAACGACATTCCCGAAGGTTGGATGGCTCTTGACGTCGGTCCAAAGACTGCCGCGGCATACGGTTCCGAAATCATGAAGGCCAAGACCATCATCTGGAACGGTCCAATGGGCTGCTTCGAGATGCCGAATTTCGCCAAATCGACAATGGCTGTCTGCAAGGCAGTCGCCGAAGCCAGCGACAAGGGTGCAACAAGCATAATCGGCGGCGGAGATTCAGTCTCTGCGGTAAACCAGAGCGGCCTGGCCTCGAAGATGTCACACATCTCAACAGGAGGCGGAGCCTCTCTTGAATTCCTCGAAGGCAAACAGCTTCCCGGAGTCATGGCTCTCAACGACCTGTAATTATAATTTTTCTGCGAAAAATTATTACAAGGCTTCAGGCTCCGGCCTGAAGCCTTTTTATTTTTCATGAATATTTATTTCCTTTAGACAAAAACTGCAAGTAGAACCATCTTTCTTATAGAAAACGAGCAAAGAGTCAGGAAGAGCATGCCGGATAATATGGAAATATTTAGGGTTATCCAGAAGAAGTTCCAGGATAATGATCCTTCGGCTCTTGAGCTGGTTTACGAGCATTTCGGGAAACGGTTGTACGGATATCTCATATCCATGGTCAAATCGCCTTCGGACGCGGAGGAGATATTGAACGAGCTGTTCATTACAGTAGTCCGAAAGCGCGAACAGATTGGAAAAGCTGAGAACATTAGGGTTTACCTCTTCGCCATCGCGCGGAACCTGGCTTATGAGATGTTCAGGAAGAGGACAAGTCAGAAGGAGACGCTATCGGGATATGCACAATATCTCGAAATAAGCGAGGATGGCGGAAGCAAGTGGGATCCGGAAGAGCTTGACGCTGTCAGGAAAGCTGTCGACGGCCTGCCTGATGAACAGCGTGAGGTCGTGGTTCTAAAGATCTTCGAAAGGATGACGTTCGAGGAGATATCGCAGCTGATGCGAATTTCGCAGAACACAGTGGCAAGCCGTTACAGATATGCGCTGGAGAAGCTTAAGGAGCAAATGAAAGGGTTCGAATATGAATAAGGACATTGAGACCAGGATGAAGGAGCTTAGGCTGACAGCTCCATCACCAGAGCTGAAGTCTAAAGTGCTTTCAAACGCCCGATCCGTCTGGCGCGAGGAAGGCAACGGCACCATCCTGCACATGCAGTTCCGATCCGTACTTGCGATTGCCGCCTCCCTAGTCCTATTCATCGGTATCATCGCCATTCTCAACCATACGGAAGACAGGAATACTCGGACGGCCATGAACCCATACTGGTTGAAAAACAAAATATCATCGGAAAACATAAAATTCCTTGATGATATGGGTCTTGGTCCAGATTATGGAAAGGTCATTGCCGGGATATCCGAGATAAAACATATGAAGCCATTTGTAGACAGGCTTAGTGAATTCAAATTATAAAACAGGGGTGCAACATGAAATTGAACAAGTTATTTTTTAAGAAGTTTTTCCTGATCGCTGGAATGATGATTCTAACTCTTATTGTGATACTCGCAGTTATCTACACGGTACTGAACATCAAATGGGGTGGAGAACTGAGGAGCGAACTGGAGAAGCTCAAGGCATCGGGAGAACCGATGACCGCAAAGGATATTATGCCAGCTCCACTTGCCTCTTCCGAGAACGCAAGCATCGAATACCTGCAGATATTCTCTCTCATGACGGACGGTACATTCTCCATGAATGGTCCAGGTGATGAAAGCAAGGACATGAAAGAGCTCGATACTCTCTGTTTTTCAGCTAAAAACTTTGGAGAGCTTAAAGAATTGTGCGAGAAGAATTCCGTGCGGATCCGGGAGATCCTAGACACGGAGTCTTTCAAACAAATATTTCAACTCTGTCAAAAGGCCGCAGCCAAACTTGGCATGAACTTCAATCTCAACTACGACGAGGGTCCATACATACAGCTTCCTCATCTGCGTAAAATGCGAGGTACTGTCAGGCTTCTCCGGGTAAAGGCGGAAATGGAGATGCTTGGAGGAGAGCGAGAAAAGGCCTGGGAAACCATATATACTGCGTTGAAACTTAGCTCGCATTTGAAAAACGAATCACTTCTTATTTCCCAGCTTGTCTATTTCGCCTGCAACAACATCTGCTTTGAATTCATCTCATATAATCTGCCTCGTTATGGGATAAGCGACGAAAATGCAGTAAAACTCATTGCGGAACTCGCTCCGGAAAAGTCCGATTATCTTAAATCGATGAAAAAAACGATGGATGCCGAAAGGATTTGTTTTGGCGGCTGGATATTTGAACGGGTGATATCTGGCAGCATGGATACTTCAGACATATGGAAGCTAGGAGGAGATAGTGAAGATTCCTACTCTTTCATCACTAAGAGCTTCATTTATAAGCCCTTTGCGAAAAAGGATTATACCGAGTACATGAAGATAATGGAAAGCTACGATCTCCTATACGATCAGCCTTATTATAAACTCGTACCCGATACTGTTACTGAGCAAAAAGCGCTTGCCAGCCTTCCCAGATATTGCCTCCTGACCAAAACATTAATCCCCTCCCTAAGGGGAGTTAGGCAAAATACTGCTAAAATTTCCACCCGTTCCCAGGAAATACGCTTCCGCCTAGCGCTTGAGGAATACAAGAACCTCAAAGGCGCATATCCTGATAAGATTGATCTCCTAGCACCTCAGTTCCTGAAAGAAATACCTTTGAGCGAGATGACTGGACGTTTTTTCGAATATTCCAAAGACAAGGACTCTTACAAGATTTCGGGCGGAATTCCTGAGAAGAAATGACGCAGTGCGCCTATTTCCACCATACTTGTTTTTGAGTTAACAAGTATGGTGTTTTTTATGGGAATATTTTGAATCAGTTCCGTCGAGACCGGCATATGCCAAAGCATGCCGATTCCTCATATTGAAGACTTTTTCTAAATTCCGCTCGAAATATCGCCTAAAGGGCTTATATTGATTGGCTTTTCGAAATTTTAATCAACCGATAATAATAAATTTTACGAGTCTACGAGGAAAACTTTATGAGGAAACTTTTCATTACCGGAAACTGGAAGATGAACAAGACCGCCACCGAGGCTGTCCAGCTTGTATCTGCATTAGTTAAGAAGGTCGAAGGGCTTTCTGACAAGATAGACATTGCAGTATGCCCCCCGTTCACGACACTTGACAGGATATCTACGATCCTCAAGGGATCCGGAGTTTCACTTGGCGCCCAGAACCTTTCAGACAAGGCCTCAGGCGCATATACCGGCGAAATCTCAGCGGCAATGCTTCTTGATCTCGGAGTCAAATATGTCATTATCGGACACAGTGAACGCCGTCAGTATTACGGCGAGACGGACGAACTCATAAGCAAGAAGGCTAAGTTCGCGCTTGGCGCAGGACTTCTCCCCATCGTCTGTATCGGAGAGACTCTCCAGGAACGCGAGGCCGGAAAAATGTCCAATGTAATCACGACCCAGTTCAAAGGGAGCCTTGCAGGACTTACCGCCGAAGACATGCTCAAGACGACAATCGCGTATGAGCCCGTGTGGGCGATTGGGACAGGCAAGACCGCCTCGCCGGACCAGGCACAGGAAGTCCATGCTTTAATCAGGAAACTGCTTGTCGATACATTTGGCAAAGCAGTTGCCGACAAGGTAATTGTCCAATATGGCGGTTCGGTAAAGGCCGACAATGCGAAAGAACTCATGGCAAAGCCGGATATTGACGGAGCTCTTGTCGGAGGCGCAAGCCTGGATGCCGAGGGATTCTCAGCATTAATCAAAAATTCAATAGGATAAATCAGCTCAGCGCCTTTGTGCCTGACAAATAGGAAAAACAGGAGTATTTCATGGATATTTTAATTGCAGTTCTCACGGTAGCGGACGTCTTAATTGCGGCTCTGCTCATCTGTCTCATTCTCGTACAGCAGTCCAAAGACAGCGGTTTCGGCAGCGCCTTCGGAGGTCTCGGAGAAGGAGTCTTCGGCGCCCAGACAGGCAGCCATCTGGCAAAACTGACAGTCGTATTCGCATCTCTTTTCCTTATCGTTACACTTTCACTTGCAATCATGACAGGCCACAGAAGGGCTCCAAAGAGCGTCGTCGAGGAACTCGAATCCGCCAAGGAGGCAAAGGCTTCCGCAACAGTTCCTGCCAAATCTGAAAAATCTCCTATTGCTGAGAAGAACTCCAAGGCTTCACCTGTTCCAGCCGAAAAAACCTCAGAACCAGCTAAGAAAGTTGAAGTCCCCGTAAATCCTGAGAAAAAGGATACTCTTGAAGTTCCCGTTGAAAAACCTCCTATGATACCTGCAGAAAAATAAGGGAATCCGCTAAAATGTTTTCAGCGGTCTTCTACGAGGCTTTCGATGAGGAGGAGAAGATTCTCAGGAAAGTGCTGCCAAAGGGATACCGATACATTTTCACCTGGAAGACCATCCAGGAAAGCGGACACAAGTTGCCTCCTGCAAAAATAATCAGCACTAGGACGCAATCTAAATTTCCCCTGGAATGGGCTGACAGGCTCGATGCCATAATTACCCGTTCAACAGGATATGACCATGTCTCAGACTATCTGAAACAGACAGGTTCTGACATTGACGCGGCCTACTTGCCTGAATATGCCGCACGGGCTGTTGCTGAACAGGCGCTCATAATGTGGACCGCCCTGCTCCGAAATCTGACCATTCAGAAAAAATCGTTTGAGACTTTCTTCCGTGACGGACTTACCGGGCGTGAAATCCGCAACCGCAGGATAACAGTAATAGGCGTTGGAAGGATTGGAAGTGAAATTGTCGATATCGCCCATGGACTTCAAATGAAAATCCTAGGCGTAGATATAAGGCCGAATCCTGACATGAAAAGAAAGTACGACCTGAAATATGTTACACTGAAGGAAGGGCTTAAAAATGCGGATATCGCAGTCTGCGCGCTTCCTCTGACGGATATCACTCGCGGGATGCTTGATTACAATGCTCTAAAATCGATGCCGGAAAATTCCATCTTCATAAATGTCGGACGCGGCGAAGTGTCGCCTTCACCGGATCTTTTAAAACTTCTCAATGAAGAAGTCCTTGGCGGGATTGGATTGGATGTCTATGACTTTGAAAAAGAACTCTCTGCAGTACTCAGGGACGGACAGAAGCTCTCCAATCTCAAATCCGAAGCCCGGAAAAGCGTCTCGGCAGCACTAAAACTCATGAAAGACCCAAGAGCCCTACTGACTCCCCATAATGCGTTTAACACTCAGGAATCCGTCGTGCGAAAATCGCAGAGAACCGCAGAAAATCTCGCTGCCTACCTTAAAACCGGAAAATTCCTGACCCCGATCATAGTCCAGTAGGAATATCGATGAACTCGCAGTCGATGCCAAATTTCTCCTTAATCTTGTCCATCACAGAGACAACCCCGGGTTTTTCAGTAGCATAATGTCCAGCGACAATTACGCTGATATTTTCCTCTTTGATGAAATGATATGAGGTATGATTACCCTCACCGGATATGAAACAGTCAATTCCCTGTCTTGCCACTTCTACAATTCCCTCAGGCCTGCATCCGCCACCCGATATTATCGCGATTTTTCTGACAGGTTTTGATGTATTCCCTAGAACGGAGCATTTCGTATCAAGCTTCTCTTCGAGGATTGCCGACAGTCTCGCCGTAGTTGTCTCATCCTTCAATTCGCCGACAATTCCAAGTTCGCCACCTGCGTATTTAGTAAAATTCCTGCAGTTTGAGAGGCCAAGCATCCTGGCGATGATTATGTTATGGCCAATATCCGGATGCATGTCCAAGGGTAGGTGTGCTGCATATAATGAAATGTCATTTTTGAAAAGAGGGGCAATTCTTCTGGCATTTGACCCAATTAGCCTCCTGAGATTGTCGTTCCAGCTGAGTCCATGGTGTACAAAAACGAAATCAGCCTTTTTCAGGATCGCCTTCTCGAACAACTCGCTACATGCGTCAACTCCGAACACAGCCTTTTTGACTTCCTTATTACCTTGGACCTGAAGCCCATTGTTAGAGTCGTCCTTCAGGTTTGGATTGGTCAAGAACAGACCGTCCAGAAATCCGACGATATCTTTAAGATTTGCCATAAACCCCCATCTATTATTTTTGATTAAGATCGAGAAACCTGAAACCGATCACTTTCCATCTGAGTTCCGAATCCACTTTTTCACACATCCATTTGCTGAGTTCCCCAGGCAGATTCAATGATGATATTTTCCCCAGTTCTTCCCTGGAACACCTGAAAAGCACAGGAAGCTGTTTTTCCACGCCTGCTTTTTCAAGGTTTTTCCTTGCTTTAAAAAAAACACGTCTGTTAAGATGGTTTCTTATAAGGAGAAACAGCGGATAGATAGCTGCAGTCAACCAGAAGGGCCATATTGGCATCTTCTGGTCCAGCGAAAAGAAAAGCCTCAATATCTGGACTGCCAGCAGGAGAAAGACAGGCAGTATGAACAGGATGGCGTCGTAGTCGTTCCTGAAACAGTTGCCCATGTATCTCCGGAGGCGACTCGGCGAGAGCCGGTACGCAAAAAGCTCCTCAAAAGTCCTGTCCCTGACAGGCATTCTTGCGACATGGCACAGTTCATGGGCGAGAAGTTCGTCCCTCCTGTAGAACAACCAGCGTCTTTTTTTTGCGAAATTCGCACGTATTATGAAGATTGAAAGCTGATTCTGGTCAGGAAAGGATATTGCACATCCGCCCCATAGCACGCCAAGGCTCTTCGATATAAAAAAACCTGGAACCCAGTTAACGCTGAACTCATAGTATTCCCTAGTTAATTCTGCCGCCTCTTCCAATATTTCAGGGCTTATGCGTTTCCGGGTATCAAGGGAAAATTCACCGAAAATATTATAATCTGCAGTGTTCTGCAAGTCTTTTTCTATTTCAGCGTAGGAATTCTCCATAGCCAGCAGCCGTTCCTTGTACGCGGCAATACTTTCGCCTGGAGCCATTAGTAGTCCCATGGAATCAGCGTCAGCAAGGGATTGAAGGTTTTCCGAGGAAAGACCATCAATAAGATTTTTACCGGGGAAAGTCATTTTGGATATTTATTCCGTGCTTCCATACTATAAAATTTTCAGGGAAAATTTTATTTATCCCATTCCCTGGAGATTCTTCTGGAGTTCGACCTGGAATTCCTGAATATCTTCAGGGGTCGGTTTTCCTGTGGATTTTTCGAGGCCAAGTCTTCCCATCTGGTCGACAAACCAGTCAGCCTTGACTCCTGAAGCAAAAGTGACACTTCCGCTCAGGGCTACTCCTGGCCTGGTAAGTTTGCTTATTTCCACCTTTGTACCACCGGTCCACTCCCCCTTGTCTCCGGCAATAACAGCCTCATCATCAGCAGCAGCTGTAGCCTTTTCAGCCGCTTTTTCATCTTTCGGGGGGATAGGATGCGGCACCTCTTTTTCCCCAGCAAGTTCCTTCCAGTCAAGGTTTTCAATTTCAGAAGCCAGAAGCCTCAGATCGAGAAATGTGATGATTTCGCCTTTTTCGTGGAGGAGCTTCTGTATATCAGAAAGGGATATCCCTTTTTGAAGGTTATCAAAGACTATCTTTTTTACTTCATTGCGGTTCATTCTTAGCCACCTTGGAGTTTTTGGGTGTTGTTGATGTATTAAGCACATTCCAAAAATAACAGGATTTATTGGAAAATCAAATCCAGAACAAATCCGGGATGTTTGAAAAAACATGGTTTTGAGAGTAATGTGACTCCATAATCTGGATGCCCTTATACCTGTCATTGGCATGGAATTTGCTTAATTTAAGTTAATTTGGAGGCAAACCAGGGAGCTGAATTGAGCAGGGGACAATATGAATTTCCATATCTTTACACCTAGAAATAGCGATGAAGACAGCGGAATGCTGGATCTCCACAGGGAAAAAACGCAGATTATAATGAATAAGCCCGCCCTAGGCTATCTTGAAGAAGGATTCATCATATGTAGCAACTGCGGCGCCCGGATCAACCTTGAAGACAATAAGCCTCTTAGCATTTCAAAATGCCATAAATGTTCGAATTCCAACTTCATCCCGTACCTAATTAAAGACCACTGGCTCTACGAACCTCTTGGTGGGGGTGGAATGGGAAGCGTATATCATGCGTTTGACAGGCACAACGCTGAAATTGAATATGCCATAAAAATTCTTCCTAGGAAAATGAAGCATGATAATTTCCTCATTGAATCCCTCATCTCAGAGGCCAGGACCGGCAGCAAATTCAGCAACCATCCCCATCTCGCCAAGGTTTATGAATATGGTCTCTGGCTGGGTGAATATTATGCAGTCTATGAATTTATCGACGGCATAAGGCTTGATCAGATAATCGAATCGCCTGTAAAACGGCCTGACAGCCAGATCCTCCTCTGGGCTCTTCAAATATTATCCGCCGAACAGCATATCTACGACTGCGGATACCTGTTCAGGGATCTCAAACCTCAAAATGTGCTAATTAACAGGGATGGAAATGTCAAAATGATCGACTATGGTCTCGCCATACCTGTCCAGGAGGCCATAAGCGGAAGCAAGGCCGATCAAATCCTAGGTTCCCCTCATTATATTCCTCCCGAGAGGATAGTTGGTGAGCCGGAGTCGCAATACAGCGAGATCTACAGTCTGGGAATGCTTATGTTCCATTTGATTTCTGGACAGACCTTCTACTCGTCTGAAGACATCAAGCACCTCGTTGAAAAACATGTGCTGTCCCTTAGGATGCACAATTCAATGGGAAAGCTTCCCTCAAATGCAAATCCGGAGATTGTCAGGATATTGAACAAGATGATAAGAAGGGATCCCTCGCAGCGTTATCAGTCCTACAAGGAACTTGGAGCAGAGCTTTTCAGCGAATACAAGAAGACCGCTTAATCTATAAACGCCCTCCCCATCTATAAACAGCATCTCGGAAACGGGACGCTCTTTTTCATTAGACCGAAGTTCCTATAACAAGAAAACGCTTTGCCCTTTATCTTCAATGAGTTAAATCTAAATCGCCTCTTCCGGTACTGGACACATCCTATTCGAGTTTGAAGCCGAGGAGTTCAAACGCCTTGCGCTGGAGTGCCGA
>JANYBI010000637.1 GCA_025360875.1 Lentisphaerota bacterium | reverse complement strand
TGGGATATAGCAGTTTATGCTCGAGAAATATCACGGGATTGTCATCGTAGATCGCAGCCTTCATCATGGTGTAGGCGTCCTCCACGGAAGACGGGGCGACTACTTTCAGTCCTGGCGTATGGCAGAACCATGCTTCCAGGTTCTGCGAATGGGTCGGACCGTAATTCCGTCCAGCACCGCCGACTGCGCGGATGACCAGCGGGCATCTTGCCTGCTTACCATAGACATAGTGGAGTTTTGCGGCCTGGTTGACAAGCTGGTCGACTGCCAGAGTGATGAAATCCATGAACATGATCTCGACGATCGGACGCGCACCGGTGAGCGCAGCGCCAATCGCCATCCCCACGAAACTGCCCTCAGACAACGGAGTATTGATTATCCGCTCAGGCCCGAACTGTTCCAGCATTCCGCGGCTTACTCCGAACGCACCGCCATAGACACCGATGTCCTCGCCCATCAGGAACACATCCGGATCCTCCTTAATGCATTCCGTCATCGCCTGGCGTATGGCTTCGCTGTAGCTTAATTTTGTCATACGTAGACTCCTTCGAGCAGTGTTTCCGGATCGGGATATGGGCTGGCCTTTGAAAACTTTATCGCCTCCTGGACTTTCTTTCTGACGGCCTTCTTAATTTCGCGCTCATGCTCTGCGGTCATGATGCCTTTCGCGACCAGATACTTCTTCATGCGGCGCAGAGGGCCTTTTTTCTTCCATAGGTTTTCCTCTTCCCGGGTCCGATACAGGCGCTGGTCTCCGCGGGAATGTCCGGAGAACCGGTAAGTCTTGAATTCAATGAAAGCCGGTCCGCCTCCGCTTCTGGCCAATGCGGCATATTCACTGACAACCTCCCTGACTGCAAAATAGTCATTGCCATCGACACAGAGTCCCGGCATCCCGTAACTGCGCGCCCTGCCTGCGAAATCGGCATTTCCATTTCCTTCCGCAACGGGAGTGGACATTGCATAAAGGTTGTTCTCGCACAGAAAGAGTACCGGCAGTTTCCAGAGTGCCGCCATGTTCAAGGTCTCATGGAACGTTCCCTGGTTCACAGATCCATCACCGATAAAGCAGACGGCGATATTGGATTTTTTCTGCTGCTTGAACCGCAACGCCATCCCGGCGGCCAGCGGGATACTGCCACCGACAATTCCGTTTCCGCCCATGAAACCCAGATTGTAATCGGCCATCAGCTGGCTGCCGCCACGGCCTCCGGAATAACCGTCGGTCTTGCCGAACATTTCCGCCATCATCCGCCTTATGTCCCCGCCTTTGGCGATGAAATGGCCATGTCCGCGGTGATTGCTGGTGACAACATCGGTTTTCTGAAGGGCACTGGCTACGCCGACGGCAACAGCCTCCTGTCCGACGCAGGTATGGACGGTTCCGGCAACTACTCCGGTCGTGAACAGCTTGTCGACTGTCTCCTCGAAACAGCGGATAAGAAGCATCTTGGCATAATCGTCAATTAATTTGTCTGATTTGGGATTCATATTACTGTAAAGTACATCAGTTGTTAATTTTTTACACGGCAAAAAATTAACTTATGAAATTACTTTTTAATAAGAAGACTGACCGTATTCCCATCAGGATCGAGGTTGTTTATCAGGACAGTTTTTATCTTTTGCGGACATCCTTCGGCGGGAATCTTCAATTTTTCCGATTCGGAAATTTTCGATGCAATATTGACTCCAGGCACAAACTGTTTCTCCAAGATGCTCAAGGCCGCATGCAGCTGCAGGATTCCAGCGGCGCCGAATGTCTCGCCTATCAGGGGTTTTATCGTGGTTACCGGCTTATTGTCTCCGAAAACTTTTTGTATGGCTGCAGCTTCGGCCTTGTCCATGTCCGGCATACCGTTCGCGCTGGCAAGCACTAATTCCACATCGCAAGGATTAATCTTAGAACTATTGATCGCAGTCGTCATGGCTTCTTCAATTGCCTTCGGTTTCAATCCTCCGGGGCTGCCCGCCAGTCCGGCACCTGCGAATTCCGCAAGGATATGCGCACCACGGGCCAATGCGGAATCCAGTTCTTCCAATACAATCATCCCGGCGCCCTCGCCCATCACCGTTCCGTCTGCAGCACTATCAAACGGCATGCAAGCATTCTCATTGGAAGATGCTGAAAGAATTTTTTGCGAACAGCAGTAGCGAAAAATTGTCTCATTGAAGGCTTCTGCTCCACCGACAAATGCGACCGGAACACGGCCTGAGGCGACCAGGTCATATGCATATGCCAGAGCCTGTCCTGAAGCAGTCCAGCCGGAGACGAAGTTCATGTGCGGACCGTTCAATTTATACTCGATGCTCAACATGCTGATTGCCGTATTGGAATAGGTATGCGGGAACAGGATAGGCTTTCCGAAACGGGGCCCTTTTTTCTGGACATCGGCGTAGAACAGGTTCATGGTGTCGGCACCGCCGAATGCAGTGCCCCAGATCAGGGCGATCTTTGATTTGTCAGCTTTGGCAAGATCGATTCCGCTCGCTTTGAGAGCCAGACTGAAGGCGCCAAATGACAGTTCAGTATTCCTGTCAAGATAATTTTTAGGTGTCGGCAGAAATTCCTTGACATCGAAATCCTCGGCCCTGGCGGCAACGTGGGCATCATATTTCCCATGTTCAAAAGCCGTGATTTCCATGATACCGCTACCGCCCTCAACGACTCCTTCGGTAAAGCATTCCTGCCCGATACCGATCGCGGTCACAGGTCCTGCGGCTGTTATCACTACGCGTTTCATAATTAAAATCTTCAATTTTACCACAGAGACTCAGAGACACAAAAAATGATTTTTTATCGCCAAAATAATCTATCTGTGTCTTTGTGCCTCTGTGGTTTATTTATACTTTTCGAAATACTAGAGAAACGTTATTACCGCCAATGCCGGAGGAATTGGAGATCACTACCTTGACTTGCTTATCAAGAGGACCGGCGGTCGGAATCGGCAGATCACATTCCGGATCCGGTTCCGTCATGTTTATCGTCGGCGGGATTCTGCCGTTGAGAATAGTCAGGACTGATGCAATCGCCTCGACGCTTCCTGCTGCCCCCATCAGATGCCCGATCATCGACTTTATGCTTGTTATCGGCACATCATAGGCATGTTTCCCAAGCACCTGTTTGATTGCCGCGGTCTCGGTCAGATCATTCAGCTGCGTTCCGGTACCATGGGTGTTGACATGATCCACCATTTCCGGCAGTATGCCTGCTTCCTTCAACGCCATTTCCATCGTATCGGCAATTCCCTTCCCGTCCTGTGGAGGGGCGGTCATATGATATGCATTGTTGTTGAAACCGAACCCGCAAAGTTCCGCAAGCATCTGCGAATTCCGCAATTTTGCAGATTCGAAGGATTCAAGAACTACAATTCCAGCTCCTTCGGAAAACAGGGTGCCGGCACGGTTCTTGTCGAAAGGACGGAGCTTGTCTTCTGTCATCGTCCTCAGCAGACTGAGTCCAGCCCAGGCAAAGCGGCTGATGGCGTCATATCCTCCAGCGATCACATAATCGGCACGGCCGCTCCGGATCAGATCAGCGCCGTATCCGATAGCTGCCGCTCCGGAGGAACACGAAAGGGAAAGAGTTGTTCTAGGACCGGAAAGATTCCATATGTCGGCTACGAGATCGGTCGCTGTTTCAAATCCCAGGTCGCCTTTGGTCCAGGGTGTGGCGAGGCCAAGATCTCCGTCGAGGGTTCCGGCGGCGGCAAAGTTGGTGGAAAACACCACTGCGGTTTTACTATGGAGCGCCGGCATCTTGCCGGCAATTCTTGTTTCTTCAGGATTTTTACACAGGCAAGATGCCTGTGCTACATTAACAGGCAGGCCTGCCTGATTGATGGCCTGTTTGACGGCTGAAACTACCATAAGCTGGCAACGGTCATCCACACGTATCTTTGCGAGAAGTTCCGGCGGAAGCGAAATGCCAGAGACCTGGCCTCCCTGCTGGATCGGGAATCCGGAAAGGTCGCAGCTGGTGATCTGGCCGAGTCCGTCCTTGCCTGCGCACAATGCGTTCCAGAAGGTCTGGATGTCGTTTCCCAGCGGGGAAACAATTCCCATTCCGGTAACTGCAACGCGTTTTGAAGATTCAGGCATGAATGCTCCGATCGTAAATACTTATGTAATATTCAAAATTTAGCATTTCGAATGCAAAAGTACAATTTATAGCGAGTTGCAATCGTCAGTAAAGGAACTTTTTTCCGGCTAAAGCCGGTACTCCAAGCGCGTTCATCTTGAAATCAACCTTAAGTTGTGATGACATAGGCGTTGTGGAGTACCGCCTTTAGGCGGAAGTATTATACCTTTCTACTATTCTTTGCATTAGGCATTAGATTCCTTGTACTTACCCGAGACTTGTGCACCTATGGCGTACGGGCAACTCTTAGTTTTCTTGTTTAAAATTTCTCGTATGCTAAGTTTAATCAGTTGGTAAAAAACCGCTTTTTTCATGAAAATTAGAATTACATCTAACCATAAAGTTATGCAAAATAATAAACATGATAAAGATGATTGGTATCGGAGGACATCATGGAACTCCGAAGCTCAAGAAACTTTCTTCGAACGGTTCAAGCGTTCACGCAGTCATTTTCACAAAGCGCAATACCTCCGGATTCAGGCACACTACCTTCAGGAAAAATATCCTGGAGATGCCCTGAAACTACTCGACAAGATAAGAGAGGAATTCCCAGAACCCTCAGAGCTTGCCTCTACATATTTACAGACCGCTCAATGCTTAATTGTTCTTGGGAAGAAAGAGGAAGCGATATCATGGTTTCGGAAGGTTCTTGAGCATGAAGAAAATCATAAGGGAATTCAAACTCACGGATATCTTGATTTTCCAGTTTTTATCGTGACTGAAGAAAAGAAAGAACTCTACAGAGAGGCAAAGGAGATCTTAGAGAAATATCAGTGGAATATGGTGATGGCACTAATCAAGATCGAAGAGGGAGATCAATCATCTGCTTCAGGGCATGCCCGTGAAGCCATCAAGGCATCTAAGGAAAATCATTCTGGATTTCGGTATCATCCAACTGTCGGATTGGCGAAGAAGCAAGACGAGAGAATTCAAAAATTGCTGACTGAAATAGCTAAAGCATAGCAAATAGTGTAGGTGAGAGCATTACACTACAAGAACCATCACATAAACAATCCGCCGTCGACTGAGATAGTCTGGCCTGTGATGTAGCGGGCTTTTTCTCCGGCGAGGAATTCGACCAGCCAGGCTACGTCCTGGGGATCGCCCATTTTTCTTGCGGGAACGGAATCTAACTGCTTTTTCCGTATTGCCTCATCGGCACCGGTTGTCATGTCGGTTTCAATATATCCCGGAGTGACTGCGTTGACGGTAATGTTGTATGGGGCAAGTTCGCGGGCTGCGGATTTCGCAAATCCGTTGGTTCCGGCCTTTGAAGCTGCGTAATGGGAGCCCATGGCTTCGCCAAGGCGTCCGGCATCGGACGAGATGATAATGATCCTTCCCCATCTGGCACGCATCATCTCGCGAACCGCCAGCCGTGTGCAGGTGAAAGTCCCTTTGAGATTCGTATCTACCACTTCGTCCCATTCCTGTTCAGAAAGCAGCGGGAGCGGACATTGCCTGATGATTCCGGCGTTGTTTATCAGGATCTGGACCGGACCAAAAACTTCCTTTACCGATTTGAAGAGCGAATTTACTTCTTCAGCGTTGTTGACATCAGCCTTGAAAGCTTTGGCGGTTCCACCTTTGCCAGTTATTTCCTCAACCACCTTGGCGGCCAAAGCTTCGTTGGTGTTGTAAGTGATTGCGACTTTCGCACCAGATTTGCCCAATTCAATGGCGATGGCACGTCCAATGCCGCGGGAACCTCCTGTGACCAAGGCAACACGATCTTTCATTTCGGTAAATCCTCCGTGCTATAATCCTTGAGAAGTCTAAGAATCAAACACAATTTTTTAACCACAGAACACACGGAATACACAGAAAATCCGTAATCCTTAACACACTAAATCCGTAAAAAAAGGGGATTGCCAATATTTTCTTGTACAAAATCTCCAGGACATTTCATAATAAAGTCTGTGTATTCTGTGTGTTCTGTGGTTATACTTCTTATTGTTTTGCGGCCTTCTTCTCAAGATACTGTTCTACTATTTTCTCATTGACAACTTCCACTTCGAACATTGCCTGGATATCCGACAGGTCAAGCTTATGTTCAGCGGCCATCCGCTTGGCCGAAGGAGTCGCCCTGACTTTGCTCTTGTCCGCATTCCCGGAAGGTTTGGGCGCTTTGGCAGTTTTTTCCTTTTCGATGGATACCGATTTTTCCTTCAGATAAGATTCCATCATTCCGCGGTTATATTCTTCCACGTCAGGCAGCTTGTCTTCAGGTTTGCCGACCAGGGCGAGCACATATCCCGGAGGAACGACGCTGTTGCCCGGCGCCGTAATACTTCTCAATATACCGGACACGGGTGATTCAAACTCAAAAACTGTCTTGTCAGTAATAATTTCGACCAGGGCCTGCCCCTTGGAGACGGCATCACCTTCCGAAACGAACCATTTGCCAACAGTTCCCTCATTCATATTCGCATCTGCCTTGGGCAGCTTAATTTTTGTAATCATTTCTTTTCTTGTTTCTTTAAGATTATCGGGAAAACCATAGGCGACGCCTTGTTCCCGGCCTTGTCTTTCAATGAGAATTCCAGCCATCGGACTCCGTCTGCAGGCTCAATCTTACTCAGAGAAAATACTTTGCCATCACAGACGCCATTATTTATATCCTTCCCATCGGCATCTGTCAACTTCCAGGTCTTTTCATCAATACCGCTCTGGTCATAGGCGTCCACTTCAAACTTGTCATCCGGCTCAGAGTCCCTGAAAACTGTCAGGAATCCGAGATCATATATATCTGTAGGATTCAAATTGGCGGCGTTCAAGTTGATTTCCTTGATATGGATCTTCTTCTTATCAGCCCTTTCGCCGAATTTCCGGACGTACAGTTCTTCAAGATCGACAATAAGGTCCTGCCATTTGGCGCTTTTGACGTCCAGGAATTTTTCGAGCTTAGCCTTGTCAGTTATCTTTCCATCGAGAAGATTGACCTGTGCAGTCTTGTTCTCACTGTATTTGACCTCAAGATTAAGAACTGCGTTCTGGGGGATTTCCGGATGCGGGAACCGGAGGCGCATCGCGAAATTTGAATCCAGGTCGATGTCGTTGCTGTTCTTCCTCTTTCTCGAGATGATGGTCAGGGCGCCTGCGCCGTTCGCGCCGGAAAACCTGACAAAAGCGCAGGTATCATCCTTCATGTACTTACTTCTGACATCCCGCATGGCGACTGGCAACTGATCATAGCAGGTGCATGAATGATCAAGATGGAAGAAGATACTTTCAGGCAGCGTAGGCCTCAGGAAGGTGGGCGGCAGCTTGTCTTCGGCATAATTGATCTTTATAGGGACGTGCAAGTCTGCAGTCTTGTTCCCGGCGCCATCCTCAAGTCCGGAAACAAGGAACTCCGCGGAATCTCCATCTTTCATCTTGTCAATGGAGTTTCTGAGGATGTACGGCCAGTTCACGTCGATTATTTCAGCGTCGGGACGGTGCTCAATCCTGCTGAGCTGGGTGTCAATATCCACTTTCGCTCCGGCAAACGATGTCGCCATGGAATCCAAATTCATCGGAGCTCCAGACTTGTCCTGCCACTCGATCTGGAGATAGGAACCGTTATAAGTCGGATCATCGGTCGGCTTGAATGCGAAGTTCGCAGCTTTTGGAGTCTTGTCATACAGGAAAGGTATTGACGTAATCTGTGACAGCTGGGCATCCTGTCCAACGGCCCTGAGCAAAATCTGGTGCATGCCCTCCGGAAGCTTGTCCAGGTCGGGAACAAATCTGGTTTTGTTTCCAATCTCTTTCCATTTGACCTTGTTCTTTTCGTCCGCAGTAAGTTCAAAGTAGGATTTCTCGCCGGTGACAATCGCGGTAAAGACATTTACTCCTTCGTTCCTGTCAAAATAATACGGGGTGAACGCGAGCTGTTCAGCCTGCCTTACCGCGGGTCCGTAGACGACATCATCAAGGAAGAGCTGGCTGTTTCTTCCGGTCTGGTCTTCCTTATAGAATGATCCGAAGACGATCTTTGGAATCCTGAATATGGAAGGGGAATAGGCATTCTTGCCGATGGCATCCGTTGTAAAGCCGGTCCAGGAATGCCATTTGCCATCCTTCACCAGATCAGTTCCAAAGCGCACTTTCCGCGCCTCCATGTGCGGTTCATCCAGATAGGCATAAGCATTATCCCGCAGGTTCAGGCTTATCTGCCCCATGGGATCTGTCTTATACATGAACTGGAAAACAGGATATTGGGCAACGGACAGGTTCGTATTGAATTCAGTCCTCAGACGCTGGTTGGCGAACTTATTGGCGACGGCAAGACAGATGTTCTCATTGTCCTTGTCCCACGCGAACTTCATTCTTTCGGGATCAAGGTTGACCCTGGCTTTCATCTCGGTATTTTCAAATGTCTGGAAGAAGGGGGTTATACCATCAAGCTTTGCCAGTATCGGAGGTGCGACAGCCTTGCAATCCTTCCATGACAATTTCATCTCTTTAGTTTTGCCTTCCTTCGAAATTTCCAGGTTCAGGATATCGGGCTGGATAAGTTTCCTGAAATCCTCATCCATCCTTTCCAGGAGGTAGACCCTGAACTTGTTGAGCCCGAGCACCTCCACGGAAAGTTCAACGCCCTCGACTTTGACTATCAGCCTGTCATTGTTCATGTTCCGGAAAGTTGAATCATTGGCGATAATGATGGAGTCGTACTTTTCATCGTCCCACCTGCAGCTCCATGTGATGTCATCGCCCGGCATGGTCCACATCAGATCGGACTTGTCGCTCTTGCCCGGAATGGAGAGCTTCCCGCTGATGACGCCATGGCGAGTTACGTCTTTCAATCCCTGGTTGAATTTCTCCAGGCTGTCCGCCTTGACTTCCATGCCATCGAGCAGGAGCTGATAAGTATGATCAGGCTGGACCGGACCTTTGCTTTCTACCTTGGGAACCTGGCAGAAGACAGGACAGAAATCCTTTATGGCATATGCTTCATCCGGACCATTTCCTTTCAGGCCCTGGACAATGTCGCTAGGCTGATAGTTGCCGAAGCCGGTGACTCTCCAGACAAGATCATTTGAGGCGCCGAATTTCGGGAAAACATATGGTACCGGGAAAAATACCCTAGTCCAGTTTTCATTTGCGCCGATCTGCTGGAGCTTTACAGGCCTTATCTCGCCGGCGGATCCGACAAGCTGGAATATGCCTCTGGTATAATCTGTTCCGGAAATCTGATAGAAGTAGCGCTGCAAGGTGCTGTAGTCCCCGTTGGAAGCGAGACGTCCCAGCTCGAAATGGAAATTGAATCCGGCGTTTTCAGTGCGTTTGATCTCGCAGGTCCATCCGGAAATGCTGTTTTCAGGATACTTGAGGTTCTTTGCATCAACCGCAAATTTACCGCCGCCAATCGCGTTTCTGACAGTAAAGCTGTTCTGCGAGAAGTTCACTATCGGAGCACCTGCGGAATCGGGCGGCTGCCACGATTCGGAAGTCATGAGGTTTGCCGGAAGGCCGTTCAGCAGGAGGACAGGCTTCTCTGTGACTTTGGGTTTCTCCGTGCTTATTGTGGCGGGATCAGCTTCAGCAAAGGAAAAATCCTTCGGGGTAATTTTATCTGCGGCGACTTTGACCCTGGCGACCATCATGGAACTCATGAAAGTCCACATCCCGAATCCGCCTTTTGCAAGGGGATCCTTGTCCTGATATGAAAAAATCTTCTCATTGTCAAAGTAGTATTCGATCAGATTTCCGACACGCCTTGCCTTGATATAATACCAGGCGCCGTGGACATCGCGGTCATGTGTGATCAGCGGATCCCACAGCTTGCGGACATTGTTATCACGCAGCCGGGGCGAAAGATATTTGTCGGTGTCCGCAACCAGTTTGCCGTTGCGGAGGAAGCGGGACTGTGTCTGGCTATAGTCCGGATCCCATCCGCTGCAGATGAAAGTGTAGCCGTCGGAAGGGATATCCGCATAATTCATCACCGTAAGATTGAGATCCCCTACCCGCTGATACCAGTCGCCATGGCGCATTCCCGCATACATCTCGATGCAGAAATCGCCTTCAATCTGGTATTTGGACCAGAAGGAGGCCAGGTCGTCGGCGGACTGGCCGTTCATATGCGACCAGCGCGGATCGCACTGGAAACGGTTTATCACCTGCCAGGTTCCGCCGTTCTTAAGCCACTCATATGGCGCTTCGGTAAAAAGGAAGTCCAGGACGTTGTCACGTACCGCATGCAAAGTCGCGATGTTCGCATCCGCAAAGCCCCTGATGAAAATCCTGGTACCTGAAAGCGGCTGCTTGAGCTTCACCTTGAATATCAGGTTATTGTCAAATTCGCCCCACAGGCATGTGTCCTGGACCGAAAGCTGATATGCCATCGCGGGCTTTTCTTCCTTGTCGCTTTTGAACAGTTCGCTGACAGGTTTTTTGAACAGGCTTTTCCCTGAAGCGCTTTCAGTGATTTCAAAATCAGGACCATTGACCTTGACAAGCACCTCTCCTGCTGGCTCCCCATCCTTTGCGCCCAGATGGATCTCGGAATTTTCCACAACCGGAACCGACAGTGAAAACGCGTTGAAGAAATCACCTTTATGCCAGGAGCCCGGGTCTTTTTCATCTTTGACCCATTCCCCTGCGGGGCTGGCCCAGTGACGCATGAACGGATCATTTGAAAACAATGCATTCTTTTCGAGCTTGTCCCTGAAAACCTCATCCGGCTTAAAGCGATAAATAATATTGTCGACGGACACTTCGGAGCCTTTTCCGACGAACACTCCGGCAGCTCCAGCAGGCATGGCAGGTTCCCAATGGACCATTGACAGACGATCATTGCAGAACAGCTTGATCAGACCATTGGGCGCGAGCTCCGCCTTCAAGGCGACAGCTGTGGATTTTTCATTCGCCGGCAATTCGGCAGTTTCAAGGATTTCAGGCGCTCCTCCGTTAATTTTCAATTTTTCCAGCTGGAGACTGCACTTTGAACCGCTCTGATTATAGAGAAGGCGGAAGAACGGGCTTCCCTTGTCCTTCCAGCCAAAGAGCAAGCCTGCAGCTGCGTTGTCGGATTTCGGCTTCACGGAGATTCCGGCGACAGCGATCTTATCTTCGGGATTTCCAAAGGCCAGCCAACGGTCATTTCGCGAACTGCCGGGGAAGAGATCTTTTCCGGACCCTTTGCCGAAAAGCCAGTCGAAAAAGCCGGGCTTGTAGAATACGTCCCCTTCGCTCACCAGCGTATTGAACTTCACGTCCTGCAGTCCGTCCAGCTTCAGATATGGCAGGCTTTCAGCGGTAACATCGTCAAAAATCATTTCCTGGGGGCTGTTGACAAAAAGTCCGAACTGTCCTCCTGGCGGAAGCGCTTCGTCAAGCTCCATCACCTTTATCTTATCAACATATGCATCAATATGATTGTCCCTGACCTGCA
>JANYBI010000631.1 GCA_025360875.1 Lentisphaerota bacterium | reverse complement strand
TAAAATATGCCCGCGATAATAAGATTCCTGTCGGTCCCGGACGCGGCAGCGGTGCAGGAAGCATTGTGGCATATCTCAGCAAGATCACAGATATTGATCCATTGAAATACAACCTCCTCTTCGAGCGTTTCCTCAATCCTGAACGTGTGAGCCCGCCTGACTTTGACATAGACTTCTGCGAACTTCGCAGATACGAGGTAATAGATTACGTCAGGAAGAAGTACGGGAAGGACAGCGTCGCCCAGCTTGGAACCTACGGTACCTTGAAGCCCAAAGCGGTAGTGAAGGATCTGGCAAGGGTGATAGGAAGAAGTTTTGCCGAAGGAAACCAGCTTACAAAACTCATTCCCGATAAGAAACAGACTTCGGAAGAGGGAGAGGACAACAAGATCACCCTGAAGGCGGCGATTGAGCAGAGCAAGGAGCTCAGGGATTTCATGGAGAAGGAACAGTGGGTGCGTGACGTGATTGAATACGCGAAACCGCTTGAGGATCTCAGAAGGAACATGACGATACATGCCGCCGGCGTGATCATCGGAGACCAGCCGCTCAGCAATCTTGTCCCTATGGCAATGGGAGGAAAGGACGAGGTGATCACGCAATATGCGGCGACATACTGCGAGGCTCTCGGTCTCCTGAAAATGGATTTCCTCGGACTCAGTACTCTGACGATCATCGATGACGCCGTGAAAAGGATAAAGCAGAACAGGAACCTGGACATAGATATAGAAAAGATACCTCTCGACAACAAGGAGGCCTTCAACCTCCTGAACAGGGGTGACACTATTGCCGTATTCCAGCTTGAATCATCCGGTATGCAGGAACTCTGCAAGAAGTTCGGCGTGGAGAAGATAGAGGACATCATCGCGCTCATCGCAATCTACCGTCCTGGTCCGATGCAGTTCATACCGGATTTCATTTCAAGGAAGACAGGACAGACCAAGCTTGAGTATGATCATCCTGCAATGGAAAAAATCCTTAAGGAAACCTACGGCATCATGCTCTACCAGGAGCAGATCATGCAAGCGGTGCAGGAAGTTGCGGGATTCTCACTTGGGCAGGCCGACATTCTGAGACGCGCAATCGGAAAGAAGGACTTCAAGAAGATGTCCGAACAGCACGATAAGTTCGTGGAGGGGTGTGGAAAGAACAATATCTCCGTCCAGAGGGCCGACCAGATATGGGAGAAGATTGCGAAGTTCGCAGGTTACGGTTTCAACAAGTCGCACAGCGCGGCATATGCGTTCCTCGCGTACAGGACTGCGTATCTGAAGGCGAATTATCCTGTGGAATTCATGGCGGCTGTCCTTTCAAATGTCATTGACAGCGCCGAGAAAGTGGCCTTCTTCATCCAGGAATGCAAGGAGATGGATATTTCCGTGATGCCGCCGGATGTGAACAGGAGCGATACGAGTTTCACTGTTGACGGAAAGGGCATAAGGTTCGGGCTTGCCGCTATAAAGGGCGTCGGAACGGTTGCTGCGCAGGCGATCATCGATTCGAGGAAAAAAGAGGGGCAGTTCAAGGATCTTATAGAATTTTGCGAACGTGTCGGTTCATCTGTGAACATGCGGATGCTGGAGGGTCTTGCAAGGGCAGGGGCTTTCGGAGGATTCGGACTGAAACGATCCCAGCTTGTGAAAATGTTTGAGCCGGCCATGGCGCTTGCGGCTAAGAAGGTGGCCGACAAGAAAAGCGGACAGGGTTCCCTGTTCGACATGTTTGCAGGCGACGAGAAGAATGATATGACAACTGTTCCAGTTCCTGACATTCCCGAATTCCATGAACAGGAGATTTTAAAGGACGAGAAGGCGCTGCTGGGATTCTATGTTACGGGGCATCCGCTAGGGGAGTTCGCAAATATAATAAATACCTATTCATCGACTTCCATTACAAAGGTGATAGAACTCCCCCCCGAATCCGGAGTGAGGATCGGAGGCATAATCAATTCGATCGCCATCAAAATTACCAAGAAAAAGACTCCTTTCGCCATACTCCAGGTCGAAGATCTTGAAGGGGCGATTGAATGTATCGCTTTTCCAGACACCTATGATAATCTCGATAAGGCAATACTTAAGGATAACGAACCTGTGTTTATCGAGGGAAACGTTGACATAAGCGGTGAGAATGAGGCCAGGAAGGCTAAGATAATCATAACGAAAGTTTATCCTATCTCATCCATCCAGGAGAGGTGTACCAAGGAAATACATATCAGGATTTATGAGGCGAGCACCCCCAGGGAAAAACTTGATCATGTCAAGATAATATGTGCAAAATATCCCGGAGAGAGCCGGACTATATTCTGCGTGACCTGCGCCTCAGGGGAAATAGCCTTCATTGAAGCTGCCAGAAATTTCAATGTAAAGGTTGGAAATGATTTCATAGGCGAAATTAAAAATCTTCTTGGTGAACATGCGCTTCATTTCAAGGCGGACCAGAATCTGCCGCAACCACGGAAAAGGTGGAATGACAACGGAAACGGCAATGGGAACGGAAGAAGATTCAATGGCGGCGACTCAGAAGATTGAATCGAAGAATTACTAGGGAAGATGACAGAGGAATTGATAATGTTGGAGTTCACAGCTTTAGCGTGTCTTGTATTTGTTTGAATTGCAACTAACGGCTGGCAACTGGCGACCGGTGACAATTATGATCATAACAAGCCTACAGAATGAACGGGTAAAATATGCGGCGAAGCTCTGGAACAGGCGTTCCAGGGATGAGGAGAAACGTACCCTGCTGGAAGGATACAGGGCAATTACCCGGGCAAACCAATGCGGAATGAAAATTGAGGAATGTTTTTACTGCCCGGCAATGTTCCTTGGGGAGAACGAGAATTCACTTCTTGCGAATCTCGCAGAATCCGGGACAATCATTACCGAGACATCCGACCGTGTTTTTGCGAAACTCGCATACCGTGACAGACCTGAAGGATTAATTGCGATAGCTGAAGCCAGGGAACACAGGCTGGAAAATCTGACGTTTGTCAAAAACGGACTTTATCTTGTTGCCGAAAGGATTGAAAAGCCAGGAAACCTGGGAGCCATACTCCGTTCCGCTGATGCCGCAGGCGCATCCGGAATAATAGTCTGCGACAAATGTACCGACATCTATAATCCGAATGTCATAACGGCGAGTACCGGGACATTGTTTTCAGTGCCGCTTGCGGAAACTTCCTCTGAGGAGGCATCTGGATGGCTCAGAAAAAATGGGATAAAGACCCTTGCGGCAACTCCGCATACTGATAAGAAATACACAGACATAGATATGACAGCAGGAATTGCGATAGTGGTTGGAGCTGAACAGTATGGTCTAAGTGAATTCTGGCTTAAGAACTCAGATATCAGCGTGAAAATACCGATGCTAGGACTTGCCGATTCGTTGAATGTGTCCACGGCGACAACTATCCTCCTTTATGAAGCCGCAAGGCAGAGGGGCTGGAGAAAAAATTAAATGGATCTTTTCAAAGTCCGTCCCGAATCACATTGGAAATGGTTTATAGCTATCATTCCGGTTTCACTGTTCCTCATTTTCCTTCTTCCATGGTATGTGCCTGTCAAAGGGCCTGTCATTTCTGAATCATATGTTTTTGGATTCAGCAATATGACAAGTTCTTTGGGGCTTGCTTTAATACTTGCATCCATATTTTTCATTCGCCTTTCATATCCCTATCTTGTCTCAAGAGACCGTGAATTGGCATCGGGTCTGTTCTGTGAGCCAGTACAACGCTCCCGTAATTTGAGAGCAACTATGCTGGCCTGCATGTGCTTTTCAGTTTCAGTAGTATGGTGCTGGTGGTCATATATACCTGGAGCTTATTATGGAGAGTGCACACATTTTATTACACGTCTTGACAGGATGGTGCTGGGGCAGCGGCCTTTTGTAGACTTCGAATATGGTTATGGTCCCGCTTTATTGGGACTGCCTTTTTTTATCTATAAATCCACCCATGGTGCCTTGGCAATAGATACTAGCTACATTATTTCAATGCTAATCCATTATGTTCTCGGAATTCTCGCTTTTGGCTATATCGTCCGCTGTCTCAAGGTGACTGAAACATGCAGGATCCTGCTGCTCATATTTGCCACTCTCGCTACGTTGAACATAACATTAGGTGTCATATATACCCCCTTGCGATATGCGTATGCGCTGTGGGCTGTGTTTTACCTCCACAATTCAATCAAATCATTGGTGAAATGGAAGGTATGGGTTATCGCGTCTATTCTACCGTTTGTCGGGCTCTTGCTGTCTCCTGACACCGGTCTGGTTACATGTGTTGCTTTTGCCGTAGGCCTGCTGTCCTGTTCCCGCGAAGGCAAGAATGGACTCTCCGCCTGTGCATTTGGAGTTTTGGTTTCAGTCCTCATGGCGATAGTCTTTTTTGGATTTGATTATTTCAAGCTGGTGCTTTTTTTCGGAGAAGGAACCTTCAATTTACCTGTACTTCCATTGCCATATATCCTTTCATTGATATTTATCTCATGCTGGATTCTTCCCCGCATTGCCGTTGCCGGCTGGACTGGGCATGGGGATTCTGCGCCTTTCTGTATTTCACTTCTGTTTGCGCTTGGCCTTTATCTTCCCGAATCATTCGGGCGCTGCGATCCCAGCCATGTCCTTGACAATTGCCTGGGGATTCTCATAATAGCCCTGGCAGCGGTTTTTAGTCAGAAATTCTCCTTGGTCAAGGCAGCCATAATGTCAGCTGTTTTGACAATATTTTTGACGACTCAGATATTCTATTGGAATATTTATGATATGCCCGTGCGCAAGGAAATGGAGATGAAGAATGTGTTCAGGACAAAAAAGATCCTCCTGGAAAATGCGGATTCCATAGTGCGCTCAAGACTTGAAAAAGAATCAACCTATCTTGGAATCGGCTGGGAAAAGAAAGTTCCGTTCCTGCCGGATATTATTGAATTGCTCAAGTATGATACTCTTGCCACTCCGATAGGGGTTACAGAAGACATTGATCGTTTCCTGAAAGTAAGCGGCAGATATTTTAATGAATATTCAGTTCCGCCCATGGGGGGATTCCTTACAAAGGTGGAGTTTGAAAAAAGACTCGAATTGCTGGCAAATACCAAATTCGTTCTCATGCCCAAAACGACCTTTCTCTATCTTCAGCCATTCAATATGTCCTCGTATGAAAAAATAATGGCTGTTCATATGAGCGGGCTCTACGTGTTTCCAGTTAACCTTCATGTGGTCAATGAGCCATTGATTCCTGAATCGCTGATCATCCACAAGCTGGAATCCAGCCATATTATTGTAGGGGACTTCAGGGACTATTACATACTTCAAAAGAAATCCGAATAGTTCTTGTGATTCATTCATTTCTTAAATTCAATAAGAATACATTTCTTGACAAAAAGTAAAAATACGGCATGATATGGACCACTAATTTCGGAGAAAGGGCCTCATGCCTGTATTTTCAAATATTGACAGTCCACAGTTATTCTGGGTACTGGCCTTCATATCATCTTTTTTCATTGGTTTTTCCAAAAGCGGCATAAGTGGCGCTGGGATTGTAGCGATTCCGCTCATGGCGTGCATTTTTCATCCCAAGGAATCGACAGGCATACTTCTTCCGATGCTTATCATGGGTGATATCATAGGTGTCTACTTCTATCGCCAGCACACGAAATGGAAACACATATTCAGGGCGCTTCCCTGGGCTTTTGCCGGAATCGCCATAGGCTGGCTCTTCATGAAATATTCTGGAATATCCCAGGATCACTTCAAGAAGTTCATAGGGATAGTGGTCATAGCGATGCTCATTGTCGGGGAATGGTTCAACCGTTCGAACAGCGAGAAGGCTCAGCTTATACCCCATACCTGGTGGTTTGCCGCCATTATTGGTGTTACTGGCGGAATAACAACGATGACAGCCAACGCTGCTGGTCCGGTATTTGCCATATATCTGCTTTCCCTGAGTCTTCCAAAGGATAACTTCATCGGAACTACCGCTTGGATTTTCTTCATCCTCAACACGAGCAAGGTTCCGTTCAGCTGGGAACTCGGGTTCATAACGAAAGAGACTTTAATTTTCAATGCAGAGATGATTCCAGCTCTGATAATCGGCTCGCTTATTGGAGTCAAGACGGTGAAGTACATCAATAACAACACCTTCTCCATGCTCGTGAAAGTCTTTGCGATCCTCGCAGCAGGCTACTTGATCTTCAAGTAAAGTAGCACAGACATTCCTGTCTGTGATTAAGTATAAAGGCAGGACACAGGCAAGATGCCTGTGATACATTGATAAGAACGAGCAATAAATTGCTCTGCTACAAGCAAGTTCCAGAGGCGAAGAAGCTTTAGATGAGGAAGAATTTTTAAGGATAAATGAATTTACAGTTCGTTTTTGCCATATTTCTTAAGAATCGGAAGAAATTCCGATTCAGCATAATAATTCTGTTCGATAGAATTGTTGGCGCTGTCTTTGATATCGCCTTGTATCGAAAGTGAGAAATGAACCTTTTCCAGGGGAACATCGGCTGTTTTATTTTCAGTAACATATTCGGCAATATCATAAGCGTAATAAGTATGGCTCATTTCTATGCTTCTTCGAACAGCTCTTTCAAAGTCGAAGGTCAAAGTGCTGAAAAAAAGCATATGAGAAAGAAAACGAGTAACAAGCCCAGAAAAGTCCAAATCGAATATCTGACCCATGCTGTTTTGAAGAATGACTTGGACATTTTTAGACAATCAGTTAAAAAGCAATCCTGTTTTGCATCTATTTGTTCGTAGTTAACCCGAAGTTCTTGCGTGTTTCTTAGTTTTAAAATCACAGCTAATAATGGCTTGACTACGAACGAATCAAGATTGCAAACAAGGCAATTACTTTTCCTTCTTCTCTTCCGCGGGCTTCTTGGTGATGGTGGCGTCCTTGCCGATCAGTGACTTCCCTGCGACAAGATCATCCAGCTCCTTCTTGAGCTGTTCCTTAAGATCCGGGAGAAGGCCGACATGCACTACTTGGACTACGCCATCCTTGCCGATGATTACGCTCTGTGGAATTCCATCTACATTGTAGAGTTTCGCGACTGTCGCATCCTTGTCCAGTGCAACAAGACATTTGATTTTCTCCTTCGCGAGGAAATCAGTGATCTTGTCTTTTTCCTCCTGGAGGTTTACGGCGTAGAAGACGACATCCTTGTCAGCATATGATGCCGTCACTTCCGCCAGTATGGGAAGTG
The DNA here is from genome assembly GCA_025360875.1 of Lentisphaerota bacterium. Classification (GTDB taxonomy): domain Bacteria; phylum Verrucomicrobiota; class Lentisphaeria; order Victivallales; family GWF2-50-93; genus GWF2-50-93. The sequence continues at coordinate 4,852 of JANYBI010000631.1, read as the reverse complement.
CTTTCCTGCAAGGAGGACACCATGTCGCCCAGAAATCAAGGACAATTATTTTCTTGCCTTTCACTGCCGACAGATCAAAATTTCCACCGTCGAGAAGATCCAACTTGAATGCGGGAGCATCCTTTCCGAGGGAAGGATGTTGCTCTTCCTTCTGAGCGGAAGTTGAGATAACCCACAAAGTGGATATGCAAAGAGTGATAACAACCATCAGAAGAGACAGTTTTTTCATTGGAGCCCCTTATTTCTTTTTGGATTCAGGAGCCTGAGTCTGGGATTCATTGTCATATTTGACCTTCCCGAGGTATCCCGGCAGATCTATCCCAGCCATGCTTGCTACATCATGAATAGGAGGGAGGCTCTGCATCATGCCGCTGAGGAAATTGGCAGTAGAGGTTTTTCCATTGACATTCTGTCCGCCTTCCCATACCGTGACCTTGTCGATCTTGATGTTCTTGATGGCTTCGGTCTGTAGGCTGACGATGGATTCGAGTTTTTCAATAAGCAGCATCTTGGCTGCGGCATCAGGATCATTGTTGCAGGATTTGATGATTTCCTGGAAACCTGAGGCCTTGGCCTTGAGGATTTCGTAGTTGCCTCGGCCTTCGGCCTGGAGTTTTGCGAATATCGCATCTGCCTGACCTCTGGCTTCACGACGGGATTTTTCAGCTTCGGCTTCAGCGGATATTTCAATCTGCTGTTTGGAAATTTCAGCAGGAACAACTACTTCAGCTATCTGCTTCTGGCGTTCCATGTCGGCGCGGGAGATCTGGGCGAGTTTTTCGGCATCGAAGTTTGCCTTTTCAATCTGCGCATCGGCTATGCGTTTTGCGGATTCAGCCTTCCTGAAGGCTTCGGCTTCCTGTTCGGCGCGGATTGCGTTCGATTTTGCGATTTCGATTGAAGATAGATTTTCACCGTTCACAGCTTCGGATTCCGCCTGTTTGATGGCGATACGGCGGTCCTTGGCGGCGTTTGCTTCACCTGACTGTGCGTCGGCATCGGCTTTCGCGACGGATATGCGCTGATTCTTCTTGTTCTCTGCTTCACCTGCCTGGGCTTCGGATTCAGCCTTGGAGATGAGGATTCGCTGCTGCCTTCTGATGTCGGCTTCGCCAGCCAATGCATCGGCATCGGCCTTGGCGACGGACACTATCTGCACCTTCTTCGCTTCGGCTTCACCGATGGAACCGAGTTTCTCCTGTTCTGCGACATCGACCTTGGCTCTGTTTATGGCTTCTGAAGCGGCTTTCTTGCCTATGGCTTCAATATATTTGCTTTCATCGGTGATATCGGTGATATTGACGTTCAGGAGTTCGAGACCAACCTTGTTCAATTCATCTGCAACGTTCTTTTCGACATTCTTCAGGAAGGTTTCACGGTCGGCGTTGATCTCCTCGATCGTCATCGAAGCGATGACTAGGCGGAGCTGTCCGAAAATTATATCCTTGGCGAGGGTGGTTATGGAGTCGGGAGTGAGTCCGAGAAGGCGGTTGGCGGCGTTGTTCATGATCAACGGATCAGTACTTATTCCGACGGTGAACACCGACGGCACATTGATTCGGATGTTCTGCTTGCAGAGTGCGTTGCCCAGATTGACTTCAATCTGCAGGGGGCGCAGCGAAAGGAAGGCGTAGTCCTGTATTACCGGAATGACGAAGCTCGCACCTCCGTGTATGCAGATGGATGATCCCTTACCGAATGTCTTACCGTAAATGACCATTATCCTGTCGGACGGGCATTTCTTGAACCTGCTCGCAAAGATCATGACAATGACGAAAAAAGCGACGATAATAGCCAGAATTAATGCAATCGTTGGACCCATAACAGACTCCTTATTCTAATTTAAAAATTATACTAGGGAACTCGCAAGCCAGAGGCTTGTGCTACTTCAAATTTTCTTGACGAGAAAGCGGCGTCCATCGACTTGCTGTACAACGGATACCGAGGTGCCGGTGGGAAGGTTTTCATCTGCAACAGCGGTGATCTCCCTGGAACAGCCTTGAATATTAACTGTAACCTTGCCTTGTTCAACCCTGCCGGAGGCGATATTCATATAGACAGTTCCTGTCTGTCCGATATAGTCGCATGGATTGATATTTCCACTCTGCTGCAGTTTCATCAGGTAGTATAAAAGGAGAGAAGTAGCAACCATCATGAAAAGTCCGCATGCAAGTGCGGCAAAGAAACCTCCAAGTCCGTTTTTGCCCCATATGACTCCGCCCCATCCGAAAAACGTGATGAATGCGAATACGGACTGCACTGAGAAGAGTTTGAATATTGAAAATCCGGTGTCGTGTCCGGTTGCGATGTCGTGCCCGCCTACCGTTCCCCCTGAGGCATCCACGTCATGTCCGGCGCCAAAGCCGAGTACAGCCATGACAAGCTGGATGACGAAGATGAGTGAACCGAATATGGCAAGCGCCCAGTAAAACTTCATATCGCCGGAAAGACCATCCCAAAAAGCATCCATAATGCCCCCTTAAGAAAGCAAGATTCAAGAGTCAATAATATGAACTCAAAATATATTCATTTAAGAGCAATCTTCAAGCGCGAAAACTGAAACAAGTCCGGATTTCGACATTGCATGTAGCTCTCTTAAAATTATAAAGGAAAATTTCTGGCCTGTTTGCAGACCAGGGAAAATTTTACTTTATAGCCACTTCTTTTCCGCCGTTTGCCGCAGATTCATAGATGGCATCGAGCATTTTCTGGACCATCAGTCCATCTTCGGCAGGCGAGAGCGTCGGCTTGTCATAGAGGCAATGCTCAACGAAATTGCGCATCTTGGAGACCCAGATTCCGCCCCATCCATTGTCAGGAATATATGTGGGATGGATATTGACCATGTGGTTGTTCTGGTCCGTGTAGATCATCGCAGGATCCCACTGTCCGCCGGCCTTCGTGCCCATGAGACTGAAGTTCCATATGTCCTTTTCGATATGCGCCGCGAAAGAGGCCTCGATATTGAGCATCGCGCCATTTTCGAAGCGGATCATTCCTACGGCGAGATCTTCTACCGTATAATTTTTCCAGTCCCAGTTAGGCCAGCAGCTTTTGGTAGTGCTGGGCTTGTTGCCCATATAGGTGAAACAGTTGCCGAAGGCCGCTACAGGTTTCGGGGATCCCATTACGAAATGGCACATTTCAAGGCAATGCACGCCAATGTCTATCATGGGGCCGCCACCCTGCAGATCCTTGCGTCCGAAAACTCCCCAGTTCGGAATTCCGCGGCGGCGGAGCGCCTGTACCCTTCCATATAGGATATCGCCGAAGGTTCCGTCTTTTACAGCGTCGCGCAGGAATGCGCTGCGTCCGTCATAGCGGTACTGGAATCCGATGACCAGCTTACGTTTGAAGCGTTTTGCGATATCAATCATTTTCTGGGACTGCTTTGCATTCATCGCCATAGGTTTTTCAACAATCACATGTGCTCCGGCCTCGAGGGCGGCGATTGTGTTCTCCTCATGTGCGCCATTAGGCGAGCAGACACTGACAGCGTCCGGTTTGAGAATTGCGAGCATCTTCCTGTAATCCGTGAAACAGTTCTCAACGGGAATCTTGAACTGCTCGGCCTTTTTCAACATGGAATCCATGACAGGATCGGCAAGACCGACAATCTGGACGTCGTCCATCTTGGCGAATTCGGTAAGGTGCGCTCCGGCGATGCCGCCGGCGCCGATACAGGCCACGCGAAGTTTCTTCTTTTCTGATTTGGTCGCGGGATTTATTTTCTTAGCCATTATATGATCCTCCTTAAGTTTGATTTGGTAAACGGATAATCTAACGTGATTTGAAGCTTTTCAAAGGAGTTTTAGATGACAAAAGGCGGAAATATGATCAGTCTGGATAAATATTAATTCGAGATGTATTTTCTTCCTGTTCAAAAATAGTGACAAAGGTGAAAAATGCAGATACTAGTGGATGCTGACGCTTTTCCGAAAGACATACATGAAATTGTCTTCAGGGCTGTAAGCCGATTGCGCATATCATTGACGCTTGTTTCCAATAAACGTGTGAAATATCCGCATTCCGAACTCATTTCAAGGATCATGGTCACGGAAGGCCCTGATGTCGCGGATGACAAGATTGTCGAGATTGTCCGCGAGGGTGATCTGGTGATCACGGCAGACATCCCTCTTGCTTCGCGTGCCATAGACAAGGGAGCAACCGCAATTGATCCGCGAGGGGAACTTTACACGAAGACGAACATAAAGCATCGTCTGGCGATGAGGGATCTGATGAAAGAGCTCCGGCAAGAGGGTGAGATCATGGGCGGTCCGCCAGCCTTCAGCGGAAAGAACGTCCAAAATTTCGCCAATACGCTGGACAAGTTTCTGACTAAACATCACAAGAAGAGCTGATTTCAAAAATACGAAAACGGTAGTTGCGGAAACAAGCCTGTTGGAGTTCACAACTTTAGTGTGTCTTTGCATTCAACAGAATACACACGCTAAAGCAGAGCACTCCAACTTTGAAATCAGCTCTAATGAGGCAATTTTGAAATTGCCTCAAGATAATCCGGTTTGCCTCTCAGGCCGAAGCGATCTTCTCAACCTTGTATCCGCCCCTGCGCCTGTCCCTGATGTAAAGAGTCAAGAAGACCACGACAATGATTAGAGCGAACGGCGCAAGTTTGCGGAATGACATGCGCCCTCCGAAATTGTCGGCAGGATTGAGTATCGCTTTGACTTTTCCGACGAGTTCCCCAGCCTCTTTCGATCCCGGTGCGGAGGCTGATGCGCCAATTGCATGACGCAAGGTGTTCGCCGTGCCCGATGGGAGCTTGTTGTCTTTTTTCGCCTCATCAAGCGTTTTACGGGCATCATCGACTGCCGCCAGTTCCAGGCGGAGG
>JANYBI010000623.1 GCA_025360875.1 Lentisphaerota bacterium | reverse complement strand
CTTTCCATCCAGAAGGATAATATCATCCTTTCCGAACTGATATCTTCAGGTTCGGGTTCTGCTCCACTTACAAGTTTCCTTTTCATAACGTGCATGACGCTCCTTCTGGGAATTTTTGCGGGAGCGACCGACATCCCCAGGGACATTGATTCAAGGATGATCATGATTCTCGTTGGCAAACCGATAAGGAGGACTGAATATCTGGTAGGGAAATACCTTGGCGTATGCCTGATCTGCATAACATTCTTCTTCGTCGCCGCAATAAGCGCGAATACAGGTCATTTCATCAAGTCGGGACACATATATCCGTTTGCAACGATAATCCGTCAGTTCCTGCTGGTTTTCGCGGTATTCCCTTTTGTCGCAATGACAGTGATGTTTTCCTGTTTCTTCAACGATATAACAGCCATGATAATGTCGTCGGTATATCTCATATTCTCACTTTTCCTGTCTGTCATACCCCTGCTCGTCGAGATGCTGCCGAAAAGCATTTCCATCACCACGTACCTGTACTTCATCTACTATACGGTCCCGAATTTCCTTTTCTATTTCCTGACCTATAAGGTAGTAGGGCTTGTATCATTGGCCCTTGTGGTCTATTCGCTCTCAATCACGGTCATATTCCTGATGATAGCCTCATTGAGAATGAATGCGAGAGACATGCTTGCATAAGAAAAAGGAGCTGTTGCCAGCTCCTTTCCACTATTCATATATGATGCTCTTGTAGCTCTTGCCCGGCGGTATCATTGGAAGCACATGCTCCTGATATTCCACATGGACATCAAGGACAAATGAGCCTTTCGTCTCAAGCATTTCCCGGATGGCATCCTCAACATCCTCCTTCTTATATACTTCGCGTCCGGGAATCAGATATCCCTTGGCGATGGTCACAAAATCAGGATACGGCCTTTCCGCGCGTTCATTGATAAGCACCGTATTTCCGCGCCTGCTTCCGTAGAAACGGTCCTCCCACTGTGCGACCATGCCCAGATGCTGGTTGTTGAGAATTATAGTCTTAACATGAATCTCCTCAGCATGCAAGGTTCCAAGCTCCTGGATGTTCATCTGGAAACTTCCATCGCCATCAATATTGACCACAAGGCTATCCGGCTTTGCAACCTTCGCCCCCATGGCGCTCGGGAAACCAAACCCCATGGAACCAAGCCCGCCTGAGGCGAGGAGCTGCCTCGGATGCCTGTAGGTATAATACTGCGCAGACCACATCTGATGCTGTCCAACCCCGGGGACGATGATTGCCTCGCCATTTGTAAGACGGCATAGGGTCTGGATGACATACTGCGGCTGGATCTTATTGCTTTCCTTGAATGTAAGAGGATATTTCCGCTTCCATTCGGCTATCTGTGCAAACCATTCGGAATACTTCTTCCTGACAGGCTTTTTGTTCAACTGGTCCAGGACGTCCTTAATATTGGCGACAACTCCTATGTCAGCAGGAACATTCTTGTTGAGCTCAGACCTGTCAATGTCAACATGCACTATTTTGGCATTGACTGCAAAGGTGCTTGCCGGTCCAGTTACCCTGTCGTCAAAACGTGCACCGAATGCAAGCAGCAGGTCGGATTCGTTTGCGGCATTATTGGCATAGACCGTGCCATGCATTCCGAGCCATTTCAGGGACAGCGGATGGTCCTCGGGAAAGCAACCTATCCCCATGAGCGTAGTGGTGACAGGGATATTATATGATTCAGCGAATTTTCTCAAGGACTCGGACGCTCCTGAGGTGATGATCCCCCCGCCGGCATAGATACATGGACGATTGCACTTTTTGATTGCATCCCTGATAGATTCAATATCGTCAGGCGCAACCTGATGATCGGCCCTGTAGGACCTGATAGTGGTCTTTTCAAGGAAGACTGGCGTGCATATCTGCTGCTGGACATTCTTGGGAAGATCAATTAGGACCGGCCCAGGCCTTCCGCTGTTGGCGATATAAAATGCCTCCGCGAAAACTTTCGGTATCTCATTTGCATCAAGCACCAGATAGCTGTGCTTGACTATTGGTCTGGTAACTCCTATGATGTCAATTTCCTGGAAGGCGTTCTTCCCGATCAGGTGGGATGAAACCTGTCCTGTGATTGCGACAAGCGGAATGGAGTCCATATATGCATCCGCTATCCCGGTAATGAGATTTGTAGCACCCGGACCGCTGGTCGCCATGCATACGCCCGTTTCACCGGTCACACGGGCAAATCCGGCGGCAGCAAAGGCTCCGCCCTGCTCATGCCGGGGCAGTATGACACGTATATTGGAATCCTGCAGGGCCTGATGGAGTTCCATCGAGGCGCCGCCGGGATAGGCGAATATGGTCTTCACCTTTGCCCTTTCCAAACATCTTATTGCAACGAGCGCACCCTTCATGGGCTGGGATAATGCGCCCTCTTTCCTGCTATTTTTCATTAATTTCTTCTCCTAGGTGAATTATTTGGACATAATCTTACTAAATGTCAATTGAATTGGAGCTCTTGCTGATGGGGATACCCCGGAAGCGGAACTGGAATTCCCGGCAGGCTGTCGCTAACCAGCAAGCTCGGCAACGTCCGCGGCCGGGCTACGCGCAGCGACAAAAGGATATTCCAGAATGCAGTACATAAAATTCCCTTTAAAATCTTCTTTGATGCATGTATTTTATCTCATTTGGGTGGAAAATCAATCAAGTCATTGATTTTTTTAAAATTATGTATTCTCTTATATGCGGATTAAATCTTGAGGTGTCCTGGATTTATGGCTAATTTATTCATAGTTCTTTTCATTCTTTCTTCAGTTTTGGCCGGAACCATAGCCCTGCTGTTGCTCAAGGCGCGGAAAACGCTTGCCGACACTGAATCAAGGCTGACCGCCGCCGAATCAAAGGCGGCTGAGCTTGAATCCAAGCTCAGCAAGACTATCGAAGAAATGAAAAAGGAGAATTTAGTCATAACTGAAAGAAACCTCAAGCTGGAAATTGAAAAGCACAAGGTCCAGACCACCTGCGATGAGCAATTAAGGAAAATTGCCAATCTTAAAGCCGCCATGAAACCTGACTCATTCGACGGTTTCTTCCCAATATGCTCCAACTGCAAGGATATCCGCGATCCCAAAGGCTATTGGCACTCGATTGAAGAATACATACAGGGTATGTCGGCTGCAGACTTCTCGCACAGCCTCTGCCCGGAATGCGCAAAGAAGCTGTATCCGGATATCTTCGACGGCGAAAAAAAGGGTATCTGCCTCAAATGGCACCCCGGTTCTGATAAACCGCTCTAGCCTCAGCCCAAACCTCTCTATTGCGCTGCTTCACAATTGAAATTTAAAGGAATTTCCGTATCGAGGCTTTAAAGATCCCGGATTAAAAGTACATTATGCGGCGTTCTTTTTGGTCCCATATCTTTATTGAAAGGTCTTATTGAAAATGTTTATAAGCGGATTGAACAGGTTTTTTGCCCGACATGGAAGAGTGATATTCTCCATATTCACAGGAGCGATCATTATTTCATTCGTACTCTATTTCGCACCCGGCTTCGGATTCTTCGACATGATTGGCGTGAAAGGCCGCAATGCCGACACCTCAGCCATAATACTGGGGAAAAAAGTGTCGGAAAAGGAAATAGATGACAATGTGAATTCCTTGTCCATAATGATGTCGCTCTCAAATCCGGGATTCAACATCCACAATTCATACCTGAGGGACCAGGCCGCCAAGATGGCCATCCAGAGGATAATGTATCTCAGGGCCGCAGCTGAAAGGAATATTTTCGTAGGGGATACCGCTGTCGCCGACTTCCTCCGCTCAACTCCGCTCTTCCAGAAGAATGGCAAGTTTGACAGCTCCATGTTCGACATGTTCGTCAAGCAATGCCTGACTCCAAACAGGTATTCAAAACTCGATCTTGACAGGGCGGTCCGGGAACAGCTGGCAATTGAAAGGCTTTTCAACGAGCTCAAGTCAGGAGTAATAGTCACGCCCGGCGAAGTGAAACAGGCCTTCGACATAAGGAATGAGAAGTTCAAGATTAAATCCTGGAAGTTCGTCGGAGATGATTTTGCCGCCAAAGTCGAATCCGATGACAAGGCTGTAGAAGCATTCTTCAATGCGAATGCTGAAAAGTATGTAATTCCTGCAAAATTCAAAATCAAGCTTGTCCGGTTCAACTATGTCGGATATGAGGGCAAAGTTTCAATATCTGACGAGAGGATCAAGAAATATTACGAATCGAAAAAGGATGAATTCAAGGAGAAGGATGAAGTCCAGCCTCTCGAAAAAGTTGCTGACAAGATAAAAA
>JANYBI010000606.1 GCA_025360875.1 Lentisphaerota bacterium | reverse complement strand
GAGGAATTCACTCTTCATGTAGATCTGGAAGTCGTCGATATGCGTTCCTTCCTCGCCGATGACCTTCATCATCTGGTTGACTTCATTCCCCCTCCTGAGAATTTCACGGGCAAAGTCGACCTTCTCCTCGTCGACGATGCTTGTATAGTGGCTCCAGCTGTCCAGAGGATGGATCGCAGGGAACCTTCTGGCGTTCGCGCGTTCGCGGGACAGGCCCAGGAAGGCCCCGACCACTTTCAGGGTCGCCTGGGTGACAGGTTCTTCGAAGTTGCCGCCGGCAGGACTTACAGCGCCGCAGATCGTGACGGAACCAGTCTTGCCATTGTTCAATTTGACGAGGCCGGCCCTTTCATAGAATCCGGCAATAAGTGATTCGAGATATGCTGGGAACGCCTCCTCACCGGGAATTTCCTCGAGGCGTCCTGACATTTCGCGGAGGGCCTGCGCCCAGCGGGATGTCGAATCGGCGAGAAGCACGCAATCAAGCCCCATCTGCCTGTAATATTCAGTTATGGTTATGGCGGTATAGACCGAAGCTTCACGTGCTGCAACAGGCATTGAGCTGGTGTTGCAGATGATCACTGAACGCTCCATCAGCGTGCGTCCGGTCTTCGGATCCTCGAGATGCGGGAATTCACGGAGCACTTCGACGACTTCACCGGCGCGCTCGCCGCATGCGGCGACCACGACCACGTCAGCTTCAGCGTAGCGGCTCAGCGCGTGCTGGAGGACTGTCTTGCCTGCGCCGAACGGACCAGGGGTGCAGAATGTCCCTCCTTTGGATACGGGGAAGAACGTGTCGATGATCCTCTGCTGCGTGATGAGCGGCTTTTCAGGGATGAGCTTTTCCTTGTAGGCGGTGATCGGTATTTTTACAGGCCATTTCTGGACCATTGTGACCGTCCTCTGCTCGCCACTCCCGTTTTTGACCTTTGCTACGGGGAATGTGATGTTGTAGCTGCCGGCAGGCGCAACTTCCACTACTTCCCATTTCCCCTTCATTCCGAAAGGCAGCATGACGAGATGCTCGAAGATTCCTTCCGGAACGCTGCCAACCTTGTCGCCGGCGCCAAGCTTGTCGCCAATCTTGGCGGTCGGAGTGAACTGCCACTGCCTTTCATAGTCGAGAGCTTCCATGTAGAGCCCGCGAGTCAGGAAGAATCCTGATTTTTCCGCAAGCTTGTTCAAGGGGTTTTGAAGTCCGTCGTATACTTGCGCGAGAAGTCCTGGTCCGAGCTCAATGCTCAGCAGCTCGTTGGTGAATTCAACGGCGTCCCCGACCTTAAGTCCGCGGGTGTCCTCGTAGACCTGCAGGTCCGCGAGCTGTCCGCGAACCCGTATCACCTCTGATTTTAGCCGGATATCGCCCATTATGGCATATGCGACCTCATTCTGCGTAACGGAAGTATTGTACTTCACGGTCAGCATATTCCCGTTGACGCCTACGATTGAACCGATGTTTTTTTCAGACATGTTGAAGCAGTCTCCTGGCTAAAAAATTTATCTGGAAATAGAAACCTCGGATTTTTCCAGATTACTTATGATAGCATCAAGGTTTCCATAACCTTTCCGCTGTTCTTTTCCGACCCATTTTTCAAGAAGCATGAGCTTGATCTTATAAATGCACAGGACATAGAAGTCGAAGTTGTGTCCAAATTCAAGTTCGTCGAGGAACTTCCATCTCAGGGAATCAAGCATTTTCTCCCTGTCGACCGGATTGGCCAGGGACATTATTTCCTCTATATATTTGTCGAGCTCGGCATGGTTCTGGTCGGAATTCCGGTTTTCGCGTTTGAGATGCACCGCCCTGAATTTCGCCAGCCTGTTCCTTGTGCCGGTTTCCCATTCATACCATTTATGCACTGCGGAGAAATGGCCGAAGGAATTTTCATCTTCGGGGACAAGCCTGATCTCGGAAAGCCTGGCCACGGCCTTTTCAGGAAGCATCTCGGCGCAGGCTTTCAGGAAAGTATCCGAGGTCAGAGGAGGGGTCGCCCCTTTCTTGAGCATAGGCATCGAGCTTAATATGTAATAATACGCTAATGTCATTTTTTGTTTTCTGAATTGATGACGGCGGCAAGCCTCGGTCCGACATACGCGCAGATTATCTCCGAAATCGCCTCATCGCTGAAGTCGAAGAACACATCGCTGCCCTTGAAGGATATCTTGAAGCCTGACGCGAAATTCTGTCCAAGAGTTATGACCGGGTTTTTCCTGAGGCTGTTCACCAGGCTTGTCTTCAGCAGGGCCTCCATCGAGTCCCTGTCCTTCTGTGACAGCACAACCTCGAGGCTGGCCTCGGAGGAAGGATTCCTGGCATTGTAGTTCCTGGCCATTTCAAGGATTACCTTTCCCATCAGCTCCGGGGTCATCGCATCGGCGGTTGATTCCTTGACCACGCTCCTGAGCCTGTTGGTCAGCTCCTGCTGCAGCGCAATGGTAATGTCCCTGACCGCCTGGCGGACGGCGGCTTCGCCGCGGGACTTGGCGGTATCGGAGTCTTCATTAACCTTTCTGGCAATTTCCTTGGCCTTGGCGTTTGCGCTGTCTACAATCCTTTCCGCCTCAGCTTTTGCGTCAGCTATGATCTTATTTCTGACTTCTTCGGCTTTCCTGACACCTTCCTCATTGATCTTTTCCAGCAGACTTTGCAGTTCTTCAGCCATGGCCGTAGTTCCTTATGATTTTGATGAATGAACATGAAATATTTTTAACGCAAATAAAAGTGAAAATCTACATTTAAAAGAATGGCTGTCAATGAGAATTGCAAAGAAATAGCATCAATATTTAAACACGGAATCGCAGCAAAATAAACTTTAGGTTCCATTTATATTTGGCGGAAGCGGAAGGTGTCTTGATCCGGGGCACAGACCTGCGCGTATCTATCTCTTGTATTCTATCTGGCCGAAAACCAGGTTGATCACGCAGTCCTCATATGGATTTATCTTGACGTTTGGAACTGTCTGGTTGGTATAACCATCGGATTTATAGGTGATGTCATATGTGCCGATATCTATCCAGCCGGTACTGTATACTGTGAGGCTGGTGTCAGGTGTCAAAATCTTGAGAGGTTTCCTTTCCACGGAGATTGGCATGCCAGCGCCGGGGGCGAAGATCTCAATTGTAAAGGCCTTTGGCATGTATGAAACCTCGCCTATTATCCTGCCCTGCTTTTCCCATTGCGGACCTGTACGCTTGATATATGATGGTTTGGAGTTGTCGATTTCCTTCACAACCCTGTTCTTGTAGTCCGCTGAAAAGACCGCGAGCGAAAACCCCGCAAAAAGCAACGTAAGGCCCAATAAGCCGGCAATCGAATATTTTTTACTCATAATACGCCAATATAATCCCAACTGACGCGAATTTCCAGAACTTCCCTTTTGAATTAACATTCCAACGGGATATTTTACCTCATGTTCATAAAAGTTGAAAAAATGGATGGCGGCAGGATTCTGGCAAATGCGGATTACGCAAAGATCCTTGACTGCAACGGCATGGTGTCGTCCGATAAGATCTGGAACATGCCCAGCGAGCCTGTCAAGAAAGTCCTGAAGCAGCGCGGTACGGAACGTGTTTTTCTCAAATCCCCCGACGGCGGACAGCCTTTGGAGGCATATATTAAAAGGTATAGGCCCGAGTCTTTCCTGGAAAAACTGAAGAACTTCATGTCGTTCAGG
>JANYBI010000594.1 GCA_025360875.1 Lentisphaerota bacterium | reverse complement strand
CCCGCCTTCGCCAAGACCGGCTGTATCTTCGCAAGAGGACGCTTCAACCACGGCATGGGCTCTTCAGCTAAAAATCTATCAACGCATTTATTCATAAACATTATCCTTATTCAAATTTGTAATTCACAAGTAATTATAGATCACGGTAAAAGTTCTTCAGTTTTCCGAGATAGAGACTTTCTGGAAGTGTTCAAGATCGCGTCCGAGGAACTTCCTGGCCTGCTTGAAGAATGAGTCCGGCATGTCAGTCACATAGAACCTCTCTATTCCCAATGCAGTCTTGCTTGCGGAAAGGGAATTTACACGGAGATACTCTTCTGCGAATTTCGCACATGCCTCGGCGCTGTCGACAATCTTCACCTTTTTCGACAGATATGACTGCAGGGATTTTTTCAGAAGAGGATAATGGGTACATGCCAGGAGAAGCATGTCCGGTGTATCTTTTTTCAGGGAACCGAGATAGAATTCAATTGCTAGGCGGGTTATCTCGTTGTCCGCAAGCCCCTCCTCAACAATAGGCACAAAGAGAGGACAGGCGATCGTCTTGATATTTATTTCCGGATTCACGGCATGTATTTCGCGACGGTATGCATCGCTGCTCACAGTCGCCCGGGTACCTATCACTGCGACATATTTAGGCATCGCCTTGAGACAAGCAGCAACTCCGGCATCCAGTACACCGATCACTGGAACACTTGCGAATTTCGCACGGATCTCAGCGAGCGCTATGGCTGAGACAGTATTACAGGCCACCACGATCAGCTTGACCCCTTTGGCGACCAGGAACGCGGCGTCCTCAATTCCAAAGCGGATAATATTCGCCGGAGACTTGTCGCCATAGGGAACACGGGCGGTGTCGCCCAGGTAAATGATATTCTCATTGGGAAGCGACTTCCGCATCGATGCGACTACGGTAAGTCCACCCAGTCCCGAGTCAAAGACCCCTATCGGCCGATTGTCATATTTCATTTTGAACTTTCCTATCTTTACCTGCTAAAATACGGCAATTAAAATAAAAGGCAAGGCATAAACACACAACTGAAGTTGTGAACTCCTACGTATTCGTAATCAACATAACTATTTACTTGTTCCAGCACAACTGCAACTTATCCGCTTTTCTAAATCGAATCAAAATTACCGCCAAGCCTGGAGTTAAATCCCCATGAATAAAAGACCTGTCATGGTTTCCCAAATGTAGGAGTTCACAGCTTCAGATGTGTCTTGGGAATTTCGAGACGTACCCATTTCTCTCGAGCAGTCGCTCCTCCACGCGGCGGAGGGCGGTCTGCTTTGTAGAAGGAAGCCTTGCTATATTATTCTCCTCGAGAAGCCCTTTTTCAACTTTCTCGATGAACTTATTTATGGCTGATGCCTCGATAGGCTGGGGGTTTGTAGCCCAGCCACGCAGGAAGGTCTGTTCTGGCATCTCCTTCTCCAAGGACTGTGTCTTGATTGGACGTGTCCTCGTACCGAACTGATATCCCTTCAGCGCGATTATGAGACTTTCGTAGTCGGTGTCTTCACGGTTGAGCCTGATGTATTTGTACTCCATGACATCGGCGGCCTCGCTTTCGTCCTGATCCTGTTTCGCAAAATGGAATTTGCGGTCGGAGAAATTGAGGGACTTGTTGACGTTTGTGTCCATTTCGCCGTCATAGACCCGCCATTCCCGGAGCTTGCCCTGGGCATCCGGCCTGATGTCGCCACCAAGAAGAAGAAGACAGACCAGATCATTCTCCTCATGGGCCTTGTCGCTTATGTTGCTTCTCTTCCCTCTCGTGAGCTCCATGGAGATATGGAGGCTGTGCGGCGAGATGTTGACAAATTTGACCGCCTCGTTTATGAGGACCGACATCCCCCATGGACATGCGAACACAGGACGGGAAAGATCTCCGACTATCTGGTAGCGGCCAAGAGCATATTCGAAGAATCCGCGGTGCCTCTCATGTCCGACACTTATCTGCTGGTGGGAATCCACATGTCCTCCGACCCGCCAAGCCCTGCGGAACATGTCAAAATCCTTGAACCAGTAGAAGCCGTCGTACATCGCATCTTCTCCCGGCTTCGCATACACGGCACGTTTCCCAAGGCAGCTGAACTCCAGCTCCGCACCTAGCGGGGTCGGTGTCGGATACCAGTTCTCCTCGAGGTATTCAATCAGCGGCTGCATTTCCTTTGAATTGTATATGCTGTCAGCAATTTCAATTGCGGATTTCGCATAATCACGGTAGTTCCTTCCGCCATCCACCGAATTGAGAGCCTTCTCCCTGAAAAGATCATTTATGATTTTCGCATGTCGGTTGTAATACATCATCCCAAGCAGGATAGCGAGACCGTGCCTGAAGTATTTCTGGGCTATGCGCACTGCGTCCAGGTACTCATGCCGCAACGCCTCGACTATCTGGTTGAACACTATGTGCTGGCATGCGAGCCGCATGTAGTTTCCGGCATATGGCTGGAGCTCCTTGTTCTTCAGGAGATCCTTCAGATGCGGAGGCTTCGCCTCCTCGAGCGCCTGGACCATTATATAGTTGCAAATGTAATTTCCGTCGAAATGCGACTGGATTATCTCATCGACCGCCGACCCCATCAGCTCGTGGATGACACGGCGCGTGATCTCGGACTTGTCCGTGTCCATTGAGGCGATGATGGCATCGACCTTCTTCTCCAGGAAACGGTTGTACCTGTCCTCGAACTTCACTTCCCTTCCGAAGGATTTCTCCAAGGCGCTGATATTGCCGACATAAGTCATGCAGCGCTGGCGTCCTTTTGCCGTCCTCACAATCGCACTCTGTCTTTTGAAGAGATGTCCTTCGACCTCGAAGTCATCTAGCACCTTTAGCTCCTCAGGGGTCAATCCGTTGAGGATTCTCCCATCCGTCTGGGCTCCGTGCTGCTTTACGATAAACGGGAAGCTCCAGGATGGTGCGACACGCATATAGTGATGGAGTTTCGCAGGAACAGAAGGCACCGTGCGTTTCAGCAGCAGTTTCACATGGTTGTCGTCCATCAGGGTTCCGTAGACGAAAAGATCGGTCTTAGTTCCCTGTCCAGCCTTGAATGCGCGCTTGATTTCTTCCGGAGAACTTGTGTGGAGATGTTTTTTTAGCATTGTTCACGGTTCCAGCAGTACAGCTTCCTCGTCGCAATCGTTCAGCTTGGGGCATTTCGTGCAGTCCGACCATATCTTCTGCGGGAATAGATCCTTTTCAACGGTCTTGAATCCGAACCTGTGGAAGAAAGGGGCGCTGGTGGTCAGTGCGAAAATCCTCACATCGCCTTTTTCAGCAATCCTGCCTATCATGAATTTCACAAGTTTCGAACCGGTTCCGGCGCCGGTGCTCCTCTGGGCAACTGCGAGAGATCTGATTTCAAATAGACTGTTTCCATAGTCGCGGAAGGCACAGCATCCGATGATCCGCCCCTTCCTCTCGGCGACACAGAAGTTGCGTATATGCCTGCCTATCTCAACGGGAGTCCTTGGAAGAACGAGTTTTTTCTTCGCGTATGGCTGGAGCAGCTTGCAAATCGATTCTATGTCTTTCCTGGCGGCGCTGCGGATTAGGATTTTTTCCATTCAACGGTCACTCCATAATGACAACTACTCGGTAAAGACACCCAGCTTGCGATATTTGGCGTAACGGTTCTCCTTCAGCTCTGCGGGAGACATCTTGTCAAATTCAGCCAGGTTTTTCTTAAGCGCCTTCTTGAGGAAGTCTGCGGCCGCATCAAAATCCTTGTGGGCTCCACCGAGAGGTTCCTTGACGATCTCATCTATGATTCCAAGCTCCTTGAGATCTTTTGCCGTAAGCTTGAGCGATTCTGCGGCCTTCGCCGAAAATGCCCTGTCCTTCCAAAGTATGGCCGCACAGCCCTCCGGAGTGATAACCGAATAATAGGCGTTCTCGAGAAGAAGTATCTTATTGCCAATACTGATGCCAAGGGCACCACCACTGCCACCTTCGCCAATGACAGCCGCGATGAACGGAACAGGCAGTTCGAACATCTCCCTGAGATTTACGGCAATAGCCTCTCCGATATGTCTTTCCTCAGAAGCTATTCCGGGAAATGCTCCGGGAGTGTCAATCAGCGATATTATTGGAATTTTAGCCTTTTCAGCAAGCTTCATCAGGCGCAGGGCCTTGCGGTACCCTTCAGGATGCGGGCATCCGAAATTCCTGAACACGTTTTCCTTGATATTGCGGCCTTTCTGTGTTCCAATGACCAGGACTGGCCGGCCGTCGAGCTTTGCAAATCCGCCGACGATTGCCGGGTCCTCGGCAAACCTACGGTCTCCGTGGAACTCGAGGAAATCGGTGAAGATCCTGCCGAGGTAGTCTAGCATGTATGGGCGATCGGGATGTCGCGCAAGCTGGACCCGCTGCCATGGTGTCAGGCTTTCATATATGGTTCTCTTGGTCTCATCGATCTTCTTCCTGAGGAGTTCCATCTCCTTGTTCACATCGAGGCTGTTTGATGTGCCGAGTTTCTCAAATTCGGCAACCTTATTTTCAAGTTCGGCAATAGGCTTCTCGAAATCCAGAATAGTATTCGCCATTTTTCAATCCTCAATAATAACTGTTGTTTTCAACGGGATTATCATGTAAAGCTCATTTATGTCGTCATTTGACAGTCTTATGAAACCGCTGCTATTCTCCCTGCCAATCTCCTCAGGCGCCCATGAGCCGTGTATCCCGCAGCCCTTTGCGCCTGAATCCTGTTCTCCGGCAGGCTTGAGAGACATCCATCTGGTGCCCAGGATATTCTCTTTTTCACCAAAAGGAACCTGCTTTCCGTCCTTTGACCAGGAAGGCTCCTTCTTCTTCACATCGATCTCATATGGGCCCGGTGGCGGCTTTTCCCGCTTGCCCAGACCGATATTGTATACCTTAAATAAATTTTCACCGTCATAAAGATAAAGTTTAAATCTCTTTTTGCTAATCTCAACCCGCCAATTTCCTTTAAAAACCTTGAGCGTCTTTCCAGGACGGAGCACAGGATTTGCAGGATTCAGCCCGTTAATCTTCATGAGCATATCGACCGTGGTGTTCGAATCAATGGCAATCTTGATAAGGCTATCACCCTTCTGTATGACGTATGATTCCTTTTCCTGACCGGGCGCATCAGACGACAGCAGCAGGGAATTGACCTTGGTGATTACCGCCGCCGCACGGCCCCAGAGGGGATCATTCTCATCTATTTTCGAAGAAAGGGCCTTCAATGCCGCTTCCTTGGCCTCGGCAGGCCGGTCGTATTTCAAGTGTTCTTCCGCAAGTGCACAGTTGCTGGAGATAGCCTTATATTCCGCAGTTGTCATAGCTGAAGCTTTTCTGCCGGGTTCCCTGGCCTTGTTCCTTGCCGGGGGATTCTCCGGGACATTATTCCCCTTCCCACCGGTAGAATTTTCAGTCTTCAGCATTTTGTCCTTGTCAATGGCGGATCCCGGTGGCGCCCTGTTGGCGCTCATGAAAGCAAATATCAGAGCCACCATGACGCTGGAGACAATCACAAGAATCAGCCAGAATGACGGTCCTGTCCCACCGTCATTGTCATCTCCATATCCATCCGATTTTTTTTTCTTGGAATCACTCATGAAATCTGTGATTGAACCCCGTCAGGAAAATTAAAATTGCATATAATATTAGGTGAACAAAGAATCATTGCTCCGATCAGTTCTTCATGACGACTTCAACGTTGCCGTTCTCCTGCGGAAGGAGATTTGAACTCAGCTGCTTTCCATTGAAACTTATCCTGCGGACTTCGCTGCCTGCGCCTGTATAGGCGATATTGTAGAGGAATCCACGGCACCTGTAGTCCTGGATCTTGAGTCCGGCAAACTTTCTTGGAAGATGTGGTGTGATACGCAGGCCGTCATTGGTCGGCATAAGCCCAGCCCCTTCGCGGTATACCATCATCAGCCATTCGCCGGCAGGCCAGTTCAGTATCTCATGGACATATCGTTTCGGATCGGCTGGTGAGTGCGACCGCGATATCCGTTCGCTCCATCCCGAACCGTTGAATTCCTTCTTGCCCCACTCGATGATCTGCGAAACTCGCAGATATTCGTTCTGGAGCATATAGGCGCGCGCCATCATGAACGAAGCGAGGAACCACGGGCCGGCGACCTCCCTGTCGCAGTCGCTGGTCACATTATATCTTTCAAGTCCGCCAAAATCCCAGGCCTGGTTCCAGAGCTTCCAGATTTCATTTCCAGTCGCAAAAGCCTCCTTGTTATCAGGTGGAATCAGTCCCAAAAGCCAGCATGCGCATGTCTGGGTGTCAGGATTTAGAAGCCCGTGCCCCTTGAGAAAATCATCGGACTTGGCGAACTCATTGTTGTATGAATGGATCCCCATGGACAGAAATCTTTCTACGGCAACAGCATCCTGGACGCTGAAATCTGGAAAGAGTCTTTTTATGAAATGACCATCGCGCTTGAACCTGAAATCAAAAAGGCATTTGAAAAGAAGATCCCTTTTTTCCCTGAGGACTTCGAAATCGTCATGCCATCTGAA